>CAYVGR010000043.1:0-13235 GCA_964450065.1 uncultured Prevotella sp.
AGCTCATCGCAGAAAATCTTACACTCTTGCTTCGCAAGATAATCTTAGAATATCTACTCACCCTCACTGCGCTAGCCAATTGTGAATTGTACATTATCAATTGTCCATTATAATTATGAATTATGAATTGTGAATTGTGAATTGCATGTGGTGCATGGCATGTCCTCCCCATGTGGTATCACCTATGGTTCTGAACCCGATGCGTTCGTATAGCTTTTCGGCCATGGGATTGCCCTGGTCTACCAGCAGTGCCACGGGTTGGCGACCGCCCACCCTTTCAATCACGGCTCGGAGCAAGGCCGAGGCGATGCCCTGCCCTTGGTATTCCGGTTTCACGGCCAGTGAGTCGATATAATATTCTCCGCTGGTAGTTTCCACGGGCGCGTTGCTGAAGTCGCGTCCCAGATGCTGTTGGGCAGCCTCCACAAACGATGCCCTGAGTCGGAGGAAGTCCTTGCCGTCGTAGGCCGTGCAAATGCCTGCCAGGGCTCCCTTGCGCGTTACGGCCACGAGGGTGTTGCGATAACTGTACAGACTCTCGTCCATTTCCACCAGCAGGGTCATCATGCGGTGGAAATCGTCGAGTGTGTGGTTGGGGGCGGCAAAGTTGCGGCAGCAATCATGGTTCATGGCCAGCATGATGAGCGAGGCTATTTCCGGTGCTTGGCCTCGTGTGGCCGGCTGGATGGACAATTCATAATTCATAATTCACAATTCACAATTTACAATTCATAATTATTCGCAAGCTCATCAACTCGTCATAATTCACAATTAGCTGTGCGGTGTCAATACATTACACGGTAGCAGGAGGTCGTGTAATGTCGTGAACGTCGTTGCAAAATACGCTTTGTGTCGATGCAGATATTCTAAGATTATCTTGCGAAGCAAGAGTGTAAGATTTTCTGCGATGAGCTTTATGTTCATAAAAAGATATTATCTATATATTCTGAGATTCGGCGAAGCCGAGCGGAGGGCTTTCTCAATTCACAATTCACAATTCAAAATTCACAATTAATAATTCACAATTGATAATGTATAATTTATAGAGGATAGGCTATGTCTCTATCGCTCGCTTTGCCCGTGGCTTCTGTTTCTCATAAAATAGTTTTTGCTCGGCCTCGGTTACAGGGGTGTATTCCGAGAGCATGCGGGCGATGCGATCCACGTCGGCCGGAATAGCCTGTCCTGCTTTCTTACGTGCAGCGATGCTCTTGCGTATTTCGTAGGCCGCGCGTGTGGGTTCTGTCAGGTGCAACAGTTCGGCCAAATGATATCTGTTGGCCATGTTGTAACTCTCCTTGGGTTGTTTCACGATGGCCATACACAGCAGGGCTACGCGATCTTGCGCATCGGCGGTCAGCTCAGCCATTTCGGCATACAAGTAGCTGTCTTGGTGGCGTTGCAGGAGCTTCTTGTATATCGCTATGGCCTGGGATTTCAGCTTCACCCGAGCATACAGCTGTGCCAGGTGTCGCAGGTTGTCCTTGTTGCTCGGGTTTTGTTGCAAGGCTTTTCGGAAGAATGGCATCACACCCCTTACATATTCTTCGGGTCGACTGGCAATGCCATTCATCAGTCGGTTGGTGATGCGCTGCCCGAGTGACGGAATCACGTGCCCGTTGTGACTAACGCCCTCCCATGCGCTGTCGGCCAGACGTATGGCATATGGCACGAAGTAGGCCAGGTTGAAGTTCACAATGACTTTGTCCAGTCCGAGGGCATCGTGGATAATGGCCTTGTTGCCCAGCAGGTCGTTGTCTGTGATGCGCGGATAGAGTTGCGTCATGCGATAGAGCAACCGTCGGGCATCGTCGATGTTGCCTTCCTTCAGTTTTGTTTTAAACATTTTGTGGGCTTCCCAAAACTCTTTTGTCTCCATTTTGTCCTCTCTTTTTGCAAATATAATGATTATTATTGAGTTGGAATGGGTTTTTAATTGATAATGTACAATGTATAATTGACAATGGGCAGTTGATAATGTATAATTGTAAATGGTCAGCCCACTTTTGTATTTTGCATGGCTAACTTCTCCGCTTGCCTTAACCGAATTTTGAATTGTGGAGGAGTGGATAAGAATGGTGTTTTGTCAATAATTCTTCACTGTAAAGTGTGCCTTGAATTTTCTTGTTTTAGAGATTAAAACTCAGTTTTTGGGCGTCAAAAAGTTGAGGTTTGCGTCTCCTAAAAATATCTTTGTTGCCGTTAAGGCTTATTCGTCTTGCCATTCAGTTCAAATCGCACTGCGACAAAGCTTTAACCGCACTGTGAATAAGCTCGAATCGCCGTGCCAATAGATAGTAGTCGCAGCTCCTTCTTGGGGCTGTGCGTTTGTGTTTTGTATGAGAATGTTGTTAGATGGCTGTGTGTCAGCGACTTCGCAGAATGGCCTAAAATTCGCGTATTTGAAGACAGTGGGTTTCCGTTTTCAAATACGCGAATTCTACGAAGGCTTTTGTCGGTTTATTTCGTTATGTTTAACTCTCTAATCAATGCACCGATATTGGCTGTGATGATGACGATTTATGGCACCTTTCGCTTTTCACAAGCCTCAAAATGAGTGGTCTTTGGCTTGTGACGGTTTGCCCATACAAAATATAACCGAACACCTATTGTTAGTTGGTGCGAATGCGCTTGAGGTTCAGCTTGGCATAGACGGCGGTGCTGAGTGTGGGCTCGCCATAGAAGGGCAGGCTTGCGAGCAGTTCGTAGGCCTGCTTGAAATTGTCGGCCCGTGCCAATGCCGCTGCCTTGTAGAGCAGGGTGCACTGTGACGGGGCGAGTTCAAATGCCTTGTCGGCCAATCGCTGCATGTTGGCCTTTTCTTTTGCGTCAGGTGTGTAGTTGTCTTCAAAGAACCCGGCAAGAATAAACGAATAGATGATTTCCGAATACAGGTTGGGAAAGTGTTCCTCGTTGGCTTGCCCTATTTCGAGTGCTTTCTTCAGAGCTGAGGAATAGTTCTTTTGGCGCAGAATCTGTTCCATCGCGAAGATATCATGATACATCTTCTTGTTGGGAAACTTGGTTTCGCTGATGATAGCCCGCTGCTTATCATATTCCCCGACGTTTTCTTTACTGGTGACCAAGGGAACGCGCACGAGGTTCATATACATTATTTTACCGAAACTGTTGCCCAGCAGTTTCTGGTAGACATCATTGTAGGCCACTAATGTTTGCCACACGCTGTCGCGCGTGATGGTGTAAGTGAACCCTTGCAGCAGCTGGCCGACCTCCTTGGTGCTCAACTGTTCCTTGGTGAGACCGCCAAGATACTGGTTGAGATAGGGGCGAACGGAATCCGGATAGATTTTGCCCACCACGTCGAAGAGGAAGTGTTCGACAAACTCTGTCGACCGTTCTCCCTGTTGCCACTTGGCATGCCCATCTGCATATTGTCGTGGGAGTTTGGACTGCATTACCTGTTTGGACAGTTTGATAAACTCGTCGGCAGGAAGAAAGCCTGACTTTGTATCGTATAGGTTGCCGTCGGCATCCAGCCAGAAATATGTGGGATAAGAAGCTGCCTTGAACAGTTTGAAGAAGCCATGCTGTGCTTCATTCTCTGCATCTAAGCTCAATGCGATAAAATTATTGTTGACGTAATCTCCTACACTTTGCTGACTGAATACTTGTTTAGCCATTTTTTTGCAAGGAGCACACCAAGTTGTGTAGATGTCTACAAAAATATCTTTGCCTTCTTCTTTTGCCTTGGCCTTAGCCTCTTGCCATGACAGTTTTTGGAAAACAACCTGCTGCCCGTGTGACGTGTAACCATACAGAGCCAGCAGGAATACAAACAGAACTTTTATCTTCATCTTAATACTTGTTCTCAAAATCAACAATTTTGTCCCCGACGTTATCAAATAGATGTTTGGTGGTAAGCTTAAAACCTCCGTCGGTGCTTATGGTCAGGACGGCAAAACCACCCTTGGACGTTTGTTTTGCCTCATCTTGGTATGCTACAAGCATGTACCCGTGGCTCCGTTCTATTTCTATATGATTGATTTTTTGGCTGGCAGAAAGCTCAAGAATCTTTTGGCCGGTCTTGTTTGTTGCGTTGTAGAGGTACAGCGCATTGCCCGAAGCATAGAACATATAGCCCGGAACTTTGGGAGAGCAGGCGAAAGTCGTTGCTTCGCTGATCTTCTCGGAGTTGATGGCATCATTGCCCATGTCTTTGAAATAGGTGTCGGGTTCGGCATTCTCGACCCAAAAACCAATGCCCATTTTGAGTAGATGACGCTTGCCTTGCGGTGTTTCGAATACGCCCATGTATTCGCGTGCTCCGGTGGCGCTGCGTGCGGAGATGTTGGCATAGAGACAAGTCATGCCTACAGCGTTGGGATTGAAGAAACCTCCGGAGATGTGTACCACGTCCTCCGAGCCTCCCACTGGTTCCATAAAGGCCGAGGCTATGTTATAAACGTTGTAGAAGCACATGTTTTTGTTGTCGTATAGAATCATGCGCGCGGGATAATTGTCGGGGACTGTTTCGGGGTCGCCGAAGTCGGCCCTTTCTGCAACAGCATAGGTCTTGCCCTGAACGCTGAGGTTTGGCTTTACGGTGAGGCTGGGTACTGTGCTGTTGGTGGCCCTGTCGTAAGCTAAGCCGTTGTCGATGAGATATTCGCGCATGCCTGACTTAAAATAGGCCTGCGGCTTGATTTCATCGGGTGTGGCGATGAAAAAATCCTTGTAGTCGCGTGCTTTTTGCATGGTTGTGGCATTCATGAAAAGGCCGCCCTTTTGGTCTTGGCATAATATCAACACCTCGTTGGCAGGCTCGCTGGTGTACTTGTTGAAGTAAACTCTTTGAGGGTGTTGCCCAATGATGTCGCCATTGTTCAGTTTGCCGTATATGTCGTTGATGACTTTGTCACGGTCTTCGCTCCAGAAACCGAGTTCGGCATTGCCGTCTTTTTCGTAGAGCAGCATGATGCCATTGGTGAACTCATTGACTACGTTGATAGTAAATTGCTTTTTATAGAAGATGCCCGTGGTGTTGTCTACAGCTTTGAACACCATGGTGTGCTTGCCGGGAAACAGGTTGATTTTTACGTTGAGGTCCTTGTCGTGCGAGAGTGTGTCAGCACTGTACATGGTGTTGGGGGTTGTAGGTATACCAAGAATAGCTGAACTGGGAGAGGTCGCCCTTGCTGGCATTGATGACAGGCGATATCTTGAGAATGTCGTCCACGTAGACACTGTTGTATTCATCTTCGATACCGCTGATCGCAGCCTCGTTGAGTTGCAGGAAGTCTTCGTTTGTATCATCGTGGACACAAGCAGTCAGCGCAAGGAGTGTGACCGAAAAAAATATGATAAGTTTCTTCATTTTTATTTATCTTTTAGAGTGGAGACCAGTCCGCTGTAATCCATGTTTGTGTATCTTCATCCCATATAGGGGTTTTCAGCAAGTAGTTATAGATCATTCGTCCGTAGGCCATATAGGTTTGTACCTTGGTTCTATCCCATGTAGGTGGGAAGTCTTCCCCCTGCAGTTGGATGCATAGGCGATGCTTGGCCTTGGAGTATTCACCGTAATAGAATGATAGGGGCATGTCCCAGTAGGTAGGCTTAACCAGCTGGTTGGTGATGATAATTTTGGCCGTGAGCCTGTCTCCGTAACCAAGATTGAAGTTGTCATTGGGTACAAGCCCAACGATTAATGAGGCGTCGGATTGGTCTAAGTCTTTGTCAAAAACCACAACCTTGATTTGGGTCTCTACTTTTCCTGCCGGCAAAACAACTTTCTTGTCCATGGCTTTATACTGAACACCCTCTTTTGCCGTCGAGGAAGCGTCGATGCTGAAAGTTATTTCCCTGTCATAGTTGGCTGCTTCGCCAATAATTTTAACAGGTACAATGACGGTGTCTTCCTTCACTTTGCCGGAAGCAAACGAATAGGCCATGCTGTCTGATGCAGTGATGTTGCTAAAATAGACACTTGGCTTCTCGTTGAACATCATCTGTTCGTTTTCCTGACAACCGGTGATTAAAAACAGAAAGGTGAGTATATATAGACTGCTGAAGATTTTTCTATTCATAAAGCACAGTGATTTAATCTATGTAATTATTTGAAAAACGTATTCTCCTTAGGTAAGGGAATTACATAAACGCTTTCCGGATTGGGGATGGGAGACTTGAGAATCGGCTTGACATTGTTGCTCATACGCTTGTAAGCATAGAAGAGCTGACCCTCGCCAATGAACTCCTTGGCATACTCTGCCAATATTGTTTTTGACAGGCTTTCTGCCGTTACGTCCTCTTTTGGAAGTCCACGGTGATATTGAAGCGTGTTAAAATATTGGTTGGTCAAATCCAAGGTTGGTGCAGTTTCCGCAGCAATGAGGTATAGTTCGGATACTTTGAGCAATGGCACTCGCTTGGATGCGTTGTATTTAGTAATCGTGAAATTGGAGCCGGCTGCATCAAGCCACCATTGTCGACGATAGTCCATGTCCAGCGTTGCCGGGAAAATGCGCTTGAGTGTTGATTTGTTTGTCCCGAGAAATTCGTAGGCACGCTCGTCAACAACAAAGTATTTGTTCACAATGTCGTCCTTGATGCCTGAATATTCCAATGAGAATATGTTCTCCTTGACAAAGCCGTTGTCGTCAGAACTTTTAAGATCCTCACTTGAAATCAAAGGGAACAAGCTGCTGTCGATCACCTCTTTTGCATATTGAAAGGCTTTGTTTTTATCTTCAGGAAGCCCTCTATAAAGCAGGGCTCTTGCCAACAGGGCTGTTGCAGCATAGTAGTTCATGCGATATTCACGCCCTTTCCACACTCCCTCAAGGGCTTTGAGGTCGAAGTCGGCATGCTTGGGGCCATATGGATCTACGCCTGCAAGCAGTTCCCTGGCTTCTGTAAGATCTTCCACTACTCTGTCAAGCACTTGCCCAACGGTAAGTTGCTCGAACAGCATGTTGGTGAAATGATCCACGTATGGAATGGCTTTGGCCTGCAATCCCTCCTTCATGTTAGGGGCGGGGGCGAACATTCGCAATATGTCAAGGTGCAGATATGCCCTTAACCCCAATGCCTCGCCCTTCAGAAGCGCATGGACTCCTGTGGGAAAAACATTTTTCTTGCCGTCAATTCTGTCAACAATGCTGTTTACATTTGAAATGACGTTATACAGATTCTTCCAGATAAGGTCTTTTCTCTGTTCTTCTTCCGTCTTGGTATAGTCATAATTGGCAGCATAATAGAAACGGTTTTGCGTTGTTTTTGCTGTTGAATAATATTGTCCAAGACAGTCCATGTAGGTCATTGTAAGCTGGGCGCCATACAAATTGTCACTCTTCATAGAGGCATAACAGCCTATGAGGGCATCTCTGAATCCTTGCTCATTATTAAGCAAATCGTCCGCTTTCAGCTCTGACTTGGCAGAAATGTCAAACCAATTCTCACATGAAGAGAAGGTTAGCGTTATGAAGAGTGCCGACACATAAATTAGTGATATCTTTTTCATGCTCCTTAGTTTAGAATGTAAGTTGGGCTTTTTCATGCTCCTTGGTTTAGAAAGTCATCTGGGCTGACAATGAATAATGATGGGCGTATGGATATGCGGTACCCATTTCCCTGTGGATAGATGACTTGTGCAGGAAATCGTTGGCCGTAATCATCAGTTTCAAATATTGTGCCCCAACAAATGATTTACTCCGGTTCCTGTCAAAAGTGTATGCCACACTCAATGAGGTTCCTCTCAGGAGGTTGTCTTTTTCAACAAAGCGCGATGTTGGCTTTGTTGTCGACAAATCGTCGATTCGTTTGTATTTTGCAGATACGCCGGGTGTGGACCATCTGTCATACAGTGCTCTGCGATCTACATTCTGATAGGGGTCAACATTTTCTACCTTGTCTACCAATGTTTGGTTGTAAGCATAGCCACCAAAACGGTAGTAGAAGATGGAGTTGAGCTCCCAACCTTTATAATAGGCATTCAGTCCGAATGTTCCGGTCATCTTTGGGTCGGTGGATTTGTATGGAACATAGTCGGTTTCGCTCCATGTGTTGGTGTACGAGCCGTCTTTTTTAATAAAGACTTCGTTACCAGTGGCCGGGTCAATGCCGGCTGACGGTACCACCCATATCGAATTGATAGATGCTCCTTCCATATATCTCACATAGGGTTTGGAGGACGCATTGGCATCGGCATGCGAGTTGTAAGAGCTCAATCCTGATGAGATCTTTCTTAATTTGTTCTTGAAATGCATGCCATTGAGGAACAGGTTGAGTTTAAGATCTTTTGCTTTGATAACGGCAGCCTTGATGTTAAACTCGAAGCCCTTGTTCTGTGTCTCCCCGAGATTCTCCTTGTAGGAGTCAAACCCTAAGTAGTTTGCCATGGTAACATCGACAAGTAGATCTTTCGAGTTTTCTACGAAATAGTTGAAATAACCACTGATATAATGGTCGAAGAGTTCAAAATCAATACCGAAATTGTTCTTTTGCGTGCGTTGCCATTTCAGGTTATCGTTGCCGTATGCCTTGATAACGGCGCCAATATAGTCTTGATAGGCAAGCTTGCTCATGTATTGATACATCATCATGGACTGGTATGGGTAGAAGTTTTGGTTACCGGTGAAACCAGTACTCAGTTTCAGTCGCAACTGGTTGATAAGCTTGTTGCCCTCCATGAAATGTTCATTGTGTACGTTCCACCCTATACCCGAGCTCCAGAAAGTACCCCAGCGTTTGTTGCTGCCAAAGATAGACGAGCCGTCCGTACGCATGGAAGCATCGACAAAATACCTGTCATCGTAGCTGTAGTTCATGTTGAGCAAGAAGCCCATGAGGCGGGTCTTGGTGGCGTATCCGTTCACGTGTGCTCCTTCCTTGAAGCCAATGCCAAGCGCAGGGTGATCCAAGGCCTGGTTGGCAAAACCATAAACAGTATATGAGTCGTAATCATCGCTGGTTTCCTGAATGTTCCACCCACCGTTGAAACTGAGTGCATGCTTTTCTTTCAGCGTGGTGAAATAAGACAGAATGATGTTGCCGTCATAGTTGTTGGTTGTCCTGTTCCCTTTGGTATAGCTGCCTTTGTTTTCCGTAGCATCGACAAAGTCGGTATGGTCTGCCGACTTAAAGACATCCAGCGTTCGGTTGATACGCTCTATGGAGAAGTTGCCCTTGAGTTTCAAGCCACGCATGATATCCCATTCTACGCTGAAATTGTTCACGAAATCGTCATAAACGGTTTCGTTGTATGTGTTGAGCGTGGTATTGTAAATGGGATTCACAATTTGCGAAGAGCCTGTCGATGTGTTGTTGACAAACAGGATTTTCTTCAGATGCCCGCTTTCATCATACGGATAATAGTATGGGTTCAGGTTGGTATATGTCCTGAATGAGCCAAAGGGCGATTCGGTCGAAGAAACGTTGTCGTAGGTAATCTAGTCCCTGAAGCGTAGGTTTTTGTAGTTGTATTGCAGCTTGATGCCGGTGCCTATGCGTGTTCTGCCGAACCCTTTCATCACACCCGACGTGTTGTTGTATGTCAGGTTTACGCCGTATCTGAAGTTCTCGCTTCCACCTTCGAGCAGTGCGCTGTGCCTATTGGTGAAGCCCACCGGTCGGAGAGGCTTTGAAAGCCAGTCGGTATCGCAGCCCTTGGAGACAAGTTTCAGTCGTTCGTTGTACGTGTTGAGATAATCTTCTTTTACATATATATAGCGACTTCCATAGTAAAGTCCGGCCATTTCCTCATACTTGAGCTTTTCCGGAGCATTCAAGAGGTTATAATCGGAGAGGTCGGCAATATCAAAGTCAAGGCTCCCGGTATAATTCAGTCTCAGTTGTCCCGGTTTGGGAGTTTTGGTGTCGATGATGACAACACCATTAGACGCTCTCGAACCGTAGATGGCAGTGGCTGAGGCATCTTTCAGAATAGAGATGTTTGACACGCGGTTGGGGTCCAGGTCATAGATCTTTTCCACGCTCACCTCAAATCCGTCAAGGATAAAGGTAGGCAGATTGGCTCTACCCTTATATTGCTCGTTGAGCAGATTGGCATCTGTATTGGGCAGGGAATTGACACCACGCACCTGAATGTCAGGTATGTTGTTCGGGTCAGACCCCATAGCCAGATTCTCATTCAGATTAAAAGACGGGTCCAGCGCAGCCACGGTGCTCAGCACGTTTTGGTCGGATACCGAGCGCAATTCAGAGCCGCTGTAATTAGTAACCGCACCGGTAAAGGTTTGTTTGCGCTGTGTGTAATATCCCGTTACCACCACATTTTTCAGCGACAACTCGTCACTCGTCATGAGAATATTCATCTTGGCAGCGGCTTTCTGTCTCACAGGCGTTGTACCTATATAAGATATTTTCAGGAAAGCGTCCTTGGGCACATTAGGCAAAGAAAAGTTTCCATCGATGTCGCTGACCACTCCTCTGCTTGTTCCTTCGATCAGAATCGTAGCTCCCATAACCGGCGTACCATCATCTTCCAGTGTCACCTTGCCTTGAACCACTGGAATGTTGCCGTCGGACTTTTCATGGTTTTGTGCACCGACATGGATTGATGTCAGCAAAAACAGCATGGTTAGGATTGAAAACCACAACAAACGTTTATTCTGTTTCATAACTTCTCGATTTAGATGATTGGTGCGTCAAAGTTAGTTAAAAAACGTCAGTTGGCAAGCGATTCAGCGTTTTATTTATAAAAAAGTATAACAAAATATAATAGAACAGAAAAACCTATACCTTTGTGCCGCGTTTAAAATAATAATAAAATGAAAGCAACGATTAAAACTTTAACAATTTTATGTTTCTCACTGTTATTAACCATGAGTTTTTCTGCATGCAGCAGTGACACCGATCCAGCTGATACGGACTTGTTTGTAGGTGACTACAAGGGTGATATATCTTATACGAGCCTCAAGCCTGCCGAGCATATTAAAGCTTCTGATGGCAAGGTGATTGTCACCAAGGTAGGTTCTTCCTATTCGTTCCACTTTGATCATGGCATTCCTGATCTGAAAGGTGTAAAGTTCGAAAAGAAAGATGATCATACCTTGATCAGCGTTGGTTCGGCTTTCAAGGGAATTACTATCACTAAGGACAAGCTGACCATGCTGGTAAGCAAGGATGGTAATACTTGGACAGCCAACTGTACAAGATAAAATCATATATCATTAGTATTCATGGAGCCGGGAGCAAAACAGCTTCCGGCTCTTTTCGTTATGTTTGCTTGAAGCAAACCGTCTGTTTGAAACAAAAGTAGTATTTTCCTTGACAAACACCCTTCCATGCTTCGCGTATTTTAAAATAAAAAACCTTTGGTTCGAAATTCGTGAATTTTGCGAGTTTTACAACAGGTTGTCAGTCAGTAGGTTAATCTGGGTAGGCTTTGCAGTGTTAGTTTTGTTGTCTGTGGTTTGATATCGAATGGCAGGCCGATGAAGCCCGAATCGCATGGTGACAAGAGCCTACTCGCACGATGACGAAGCCCAAAACGTAATGTGATTAGACTTCTATCGCGCCGTGCCCGAAATATCTCCGTTTTTTCATCAGGAAAAACGGGACAAAACATGGCGTCTTTTTCTCTGGATGCTCCCAAAAAAATGACAGGAAAACGGTAATTGTATTTTACAAATATAGTGTGCTTTTGTTCAGAAAAGCAAGTGTCCCCCGTAGGCCACGAGCACATAGCGCAGAGCCTTGCCCAAGGTGACGCTGGCCAGGGTGATGATGATGTTGGCACGCATCAGTCCGAGCGAAATGGTGATGGCGGACCCTAAAACGGGCAGAAAGGCAAAAAAGCCCATCCATGCGCCATACCCCGACATGAACCGCTGGGTGCGGTGCAGGCTTTCGGGCTTGACATGAAGATATTTCTCTATCCATTCCATTTTGCCTAAGCTGCCGACGAAATAGTTGAACATGCCACCCGCGACATTGCCGATAGTGGCATAGATGATGAGTGGCATGGGGGCCAGGCCGCTTGCTATCAGTGCAAGCATCACTACTTCGCTGCTGAAAGGGAAGAAACTGCCGGCAAGGAATGCCGATATCAGCATTCCCCAATATCCGTAGTTTATGAGAATATCGTTAAGGACATCCATAGGTTATAAGCGGTGATAATGAATGCCATGACGATGATGGCAAGAAAGGAAATGTTGGAAATCTTGGTGTGGGACAATGCTGAATAATGCCCAATGAGCGGAGCGGTGGTGACAATGGCCATGCCCAGCAACTTGTCGAAATGTTGGGGCAACAGGATGATTAACACGAAACAGAAAACATCGAGGGTGATGAAGGTTTCGAAAATGGTGCGTGTGCGAATCTTGTCCTGATAGCTGTAAGTAAGAAAATGCAGGCTGCCTATCGTGGCAAGCAAGAATATAAAACCCAGGGTGATGATGCGATGCTCGTCGAGCAGGGCAAGGTCGAGCACGGAGTCTATTTGTATGAGGTCGGTGAAATGACGTGCGAAATAACCCACATCGCCCACGTAGACATAATATATCATGGCAAACCAATAGGGGGCGACGATGCCCAACAGTGTGGCAAAGAACGTCCGGGCATTGAAGACCAACACGTGGGTGGCCATGAGAATCCACAGGATGGGTACAAAAAACAACACTTGCACAAAGGCCATGCTGGCTATGCCTAATGCAAGGAAAGCATAGAACATCCTGCCTGTTGCAGCGGGGTCTTGGTAGGCCTTAAAGAAACAGAGAAAAAAGACAATGAGAGAAAGCTGGGTGACAGCAGTTTCGAGAGAAGGGAGAAGGAAGGCCGACATGGTGGTCATGACAAGAAACGAGCACGGCACAATTTGACTGTATATGCGGACAAGGTTGTGGACCTTGTTGAGCCCTGCCATAAGTATAGTAGAGGCGCTCAGCAACAGCAACTGGGCCCACAGCCCTTGGGCAATGGCTCCGCAAGCGACGCATACCAATGCGGCGTAGACAGCCGTGACGGGAAGAGCCCATCGCGACTGCGCTATCCTGGTCTGTGTGCGAGCTGTCATTCTAAAGGTCCTGTCCTATGTCTTTCCTGAAATGCTTGTCGGTGAACTTTATCTTCTGTGCCTCTGTAAAACTCTTCTTCAAGGCTTCTTCCTTGTTGGCTCCATACGAGGATACGGCAATGACGCGCCCTCCGTTGGTGACCAATTTTCCGTCTTTCTCGGCCGTGCCGGAGTGGAACACGATGCTTCCCTCCACGTTGTCGATGCCGCTGATGGGGTAGCCCTTCTTGTAGGCTCCCGG
>CAYVGR010000044.1:0-12770 GCA_964450065.1 uncultured Prevotella sp.
CGGGGCACTTGATTTACAGTCGCTTTTGGAATAAATTCCTGTTCGATTGGGGTGTAAGCCGGGAGGAAGAACCCTTCCAAAAGCTCATCAACCAAGGCATGATACAGGGTCGAAGCAACTTTGTTTATCGCGTTGAAGAACTCAGCACCACCGAAAAACCTGTGTTCGTGAGCTGCAATCTGCGTGGCAACTACAAGGAAGTGACACCTATCCATGTGTGGGTAAACTTGGTGAAGAACGATGTGCTCGATGTGGAGGAGTTCAGAAACTGGCGTCCGGAATACCAGAATGCGGAGTTTATCCTTGAGGACGGCAAGTATATTTGCGGATGGGCCATAGAAAAAATGTCGAAGTCGATGTATAATGTGGTGAACCCGGATGACATTATCCGTGACTATGGAGCCGATACCCTGCGTCTCTATGAGATGTTCCTCGGCCCTGTGGAGGCCAGCAAGCCATGGGATACCAACGGTATTGACGGTTGTTTCCGTTTCCTCAGGAAATTCTGGAACCTGTTCTTCGACAACCGTACAGGCAAGGCTTTGGCAGATAATTCGGAGCCGACCAAGGAAAGCTTGAAGAGTGTTCACAAGCTCATCAAGAAGGTGACGAAGGATATTGAGGATTTCTCCTACAACACAAGTATCTCGGCTTTCATGATCTGCGTCAACGAATTAGGTCAGCAGAAGTGCCATAGCCGCGAACTGCTGAAGCTGCTTGTGGTACTTATCTCACCCTTTGCACCCCACATTGCCGAAGAGCTTTGGGAGCAATTAGGCCAGGAAGGCTCGGTCTGTGATGCCCAATGGCCGGCATGGAACGAGGACTATCTTGTGGAGAATGAGATGCAGATGACAGTGAGTTTCAATGGCAAGGCCCGTTTCCAAAAACTCTTTGCCGCTGATGCCAGCAAGGAAGACATCGAAAAGCAGACTCTCGACGACGAGCGAACCGGCAAGTATGTTGATGGCAAGCAGGTTGTGAAGGTCATCGTGGTGCCCAAGAAGATCATCAATATCGTGGTGAAATAGCACTGTGAGCAGCCTTTCACAGGCTGCTATGCTATGTTTTAATTTCTTTAATCCCTTAACTTCCCCAACATTATGACTATCGATCACCGGATGATTTTCAATGAGGCCAAGGATTATGTCTTTATTACTTTTGGCCTGATGCTGTATGCTTTTGCATGGGGAATTTTCCTGTTGCCATACGAAATCGTAACGGGCGGAGTTACGGGTATGGCCGCTATTATATATTATGCCGCCCGAATACCTATCCAAGACAGCTACTTCGTTATCAATGCCGTGTTGTTGGCATTGGCGCTGAAGATATTGGGCGTGAAGTTTTTGATGAAAACTATCTACGCCATTTTCATGCTGTCATTCCTGCTTTGGGCCGTGCAGGAAGTCATGCCGGTTGATGAAGCCGGGAGGTATGTCAGGATATTGGGCGAAGGTCAGGACTTTATGTCGCTGCTTATCGGCTGTACCATGACCGGAAGCTCACTGGCTATCGTGTTCATGAACAACGGTTCGACTGGCGGAACAGATATCATTGCCGCATCGGTCAACAAGTATTACAACTTCTCGCTCGGCCAAGTGCTCATTGCCGTAGACCTTTGTATCATTGGCAGCTGTTTGTTTGTTCCACAGTTTGGCGATGGGCTGAGTCGTATCCATAAGGTGGTTTTCGGTTTGTGTACGATGGTTGTCGAGAATTTTATGCTTGATTACGTGATGAATGCACGCCGTGAATCTGTACAGTTCATGATTTTTTCGAGAAAGTATATGGAAATAGCCAATGCCATAGGAACACACATGGACCATGGTGTGACGATTCTCGACGGACACGGGTGGTACACGGGACAGGAGCTGAAAGTGCTGTGTATATTGGCTAAAAAGCGTGAGAGCACCACCATATTCCGACTCATCAAGATGATCGACCCCAATGCATTTGTGAGTCAGAGTTCTGTCATCGGAGTATATGGCGAGGGCTTTGACAATATCAAGGTGAAGATTTTCAAAAATCACCCGACGCACGACATGGTAAACAAGCCGCTCCCTTCTTCCACCAAAAGAAAATCATAATGCTTTTGGCACCATTCCTATACCCCCTATAACCTTTACCAACCAGGTTACGTGCCGTAACTTGGCTGCACCAAATCTCAACAAATATGAAAATAGTATTCGCCACCAATAACATTCACAAGCTTCAGGAAATACGAGAAATCCTCGGCAGTGATTTCGAAATAGTTTCTCTCGCCGACATCGGCTGCCATGCCGACATCCCGGAAACGGGCAGCACACTTGAAGAAAATGCCCGCCAGAAGGCTGAATACATCATGACCAACTACCGCATTAATTGCTTTGCTGACGATACCGGGCTCGAGGTAGAAGCGCTCGGTGGTGCGCCCGGTGTACATTCAGCCCGTTATGCTGAGGGTACCGACCACGACAGCGAGGCCAACATGGCCAAACTCCTGCACGAGTTGGAGGGTAAGGAGAACCGAACGGCACGTTTCCGTACGGTCATTTCGTTGCTTGTAGTGAGTGGAGTATTCCCGTTCGACTATCAGGAAATACAATTTGAAGGAGAAGTCAAGGGTCGCATCGACACAGAAAAACACGGTACCGAGGGTTTCGGCTACGATCCTATCTTTATCCCCGAAGGTTATGACAAGAGCTTTGCAGAACTCGGAGAGGACGTGAAAAATCAAATAAGCCATAGGGCGAGGGCGGTAAGAAAATTGGCTGCATACCTCAAGGAATACTCTTGTCATCGGTAATGACGAACGCATACATGTAGAAAGAATGAGTATTGGCATCAATACAAGCTTAATTCTTTGCACACTTCATCTCATATTGAAACCTTGTGTATAACAACACGAAATCTGTTTGAAACTACTAACTGCTAACCCTTATTCTTATATGAAGATTACTGCTTTTGTTGTGACCTATAACCGTCTTGCGCTTCTCCGGAAAACGGTTGAGGCTCTTCGTAAGAACAACTTGTCAGATATTGTTGTTGTCAACAATGGCTCTACCGATGGCACCCGGGAGTGGCTCGAAGCTCAGACCAACCTCAATGTGGTGCACCAAGACAATGTAGGAGGGTCGGGAGGATTTTATACGGGCATCAAAAAAGCCTACGACGAGGGCGCTGACTGGATATGGTGCATGGACGACGATGTGATGCCTCATGCCGATTGTTCAGCGCATTTGATGCAATATGTATTGCATTCCAATATTGGCACTATATCACCACGTCGCTTGGCCGAGGGCAAAGTTTTCACCCACGAGTTTCAGCAATACAATTTTACCAACCCCTTTGCGAGCTTGCACGGTCGGAAGTAGGCAGGAAAAGAAGTGTTAGATGCCACACCTATTGTAGGGTGTGACTTTGAAGGGCCGATGATCTCGCGGAAGGTGGTGGAACGCATTGGGCTGCCCAACAAGGAGTTGTTTATTTTCTGCGATGACACAGACTACTGCCTGCGCGCCCATTTAGCTGGCTTCAAGTTGCTCTATGTGCTCCAGGCACTGATGGATAAGCATATTTTTTTTAGCAATGAAAGCTGGACAGAACGCAATCGGAAGAAGAAGTGGAAACGCTATTACCAAGTGCGCAATACGGCTTATCTCAACCATTGTTATGGCCGCAACTGGGGAGTACGCTATTTGCGGAGTTTTATTGGGATGTTGGGCTATTACATTCCGGCTCTCCTCCACCATGCCTTTTACATCGGCTTGGCAGCTTAAAGACCTTGCCATGCTATGGCAGGCCTATACAGACGGTATCAACGGGCGCTTGGGCAAACGTTAACACCGGTGTTGGTCGGAGACTTAGTTATGGGGCTGGTGCACCATAGGAAAGCACAACCCGGAGCCAAAAAATGTTGCTTGCAGATACATGGGCTTTTCCAATCTTGATGAATGGGGGCATATATGCAGATGCTTCAAATCGGTTCCAGGTGTTGCTGAAAACAGCTTCTTGATAGCCTTTCTAAGAGTCGGGTGTAAGTACGCACGACCTTCTCACCCAAAATATTTTCTGTTTTCCCATGTTCTGATGAACGCCATGGGAGCACTATGGCCTAAAGTTCAAACTTGTAGCCCAGGGTAAACGACAACATGCTGTTGCGGCTCGACTTGTTGTCGGAGAAGCTGTTGCCGGCATCGCCATTCTTCATCATGTTGGTCAGGCCGATATGGTAACGACAGTCGGCCACGATATTCTTGTATTCGTAACTGATTCCAACGGGCAGGGAGAGGGAAAACGAACGCAAATGGTCGACGGACAAATCTGAAATAAGCAAGATATTACCTGGATAACTCATCGAAACATCGCCGTCCAGTTTCTTGCTTACGATGAATTCGGGCTGCACCCCAGCCTTCACAGCCAGTCCGCGCCACACGTATAAGTTGGCCAAAATAGGTACGGTGATGGTCTGGAGATTAGCTTTGAGGTCGTTATTGATGGTGACAACCCCCTTGTTGTCGGTACCAAAATGGGTAGTGAAACCAGAGGTGTTGTAACGTGCACCCTGCTGGGCATACATGATGCCCAACGACAAGCCAAACGTGTTGGAGAACTGATATTGTGCTTCTACACCTGCCGTGAATCCTATTTTAGATTTGTTTTCATCAAAAGAAAGAGAACCGACGAAAGTGCGCGGGCTTGGTGATAGAGATTCGTCGGTTGTCGGAGAAGAACCCGCATAAGCACATATTGCCGGCATGTGGCCTGTAAAGTTGCTGACGTCTATTCCCACCTTGGGGGTAATAGAAAAACTCCCGGCTTTCTGCTGGGCATGTGCAGCCGTGCACGATAGTATGGTTGCCACAAATAGGATAACGGTTTGTCTTTTCATTTTCATCATTTGGGTATCAATAAAGTTAATATATCCTGTGGATTGTTGTATATATTTTAGGAGGGCAAAGGTACGTAATTTTTGCATTTTGATAATAATAATTCCCAATTTTTATTTTTTGTGGTTTCATTGGCAGCGTCAAGCGCGAAGAGGTAATTCGGCCAACAGCTTAAGTACGAATAAGGTTTTCTTGCGTTTTTTGTTTAGACAAAAGAAAAGGTGATTTTCTTTTTTTCCACTATTCTTTGGCAAATCAGGAAAAAAACAATTATCTTTGCAACTACATTAGAAATCATGGGCTCTGATAGTTCAATGGATAGAACGGAGGTTTCCTAAACCTTTGATCCGGGTTCGATTCCCGGTCGGAGTACTTGTGAATTGACCAATGCGCAGTTTTTCAGTGCATTGGTCTTTTTAATATTAAGCAACTTTTACGACACTCCCGGAAGCCCACCAATGTTCTTTTGTTTATCGAGGGGATGCAAAAACTTGGTACGGGCTATTCTGATATTTTGAAATTGTCAGGAAAACATCATGTTTTTTGGCCATCATAAGATGATGCTACAGAAAAAATTACGCCATGTTTTTCTTGTTTCCTGGAAAAATCTATCAGCCAAACACAACATAGGTTTTACGAATAACACTCAATCATGGTGCCATAAAGCTTCTGTCGTTCTACCATTGCTATCTTGTTGCAGTGTGATTAGAGCTTTATCGTGATGCCAATCGAATCTAATCGCAGGCAAAGGCGACTCAAGAAACAGTATGGCAAAGCACACGTGTGTGCAACAGCCTATCAATCAGGGTTTTATAAAATATCGTCAAATTTAGCGTATTTGATTTTCCTCTTGATTTGTTTTCAAATAAGAGAAATTTGAGCGTATGTTTGTTGTGATTTATGCCGGTAATTTTCGAGATATCCTTTTCAAAATGAGGAAGATTTGTCACCTTGGCATTTTTTGGTCATTACTGCTATACGACTGTTTGTGGTGTGTGTTCGGATTAAGAAAAGTGGGATATAGGGTGCAGGAATTTCAAATAACTGCAAGATAACTTGTGTTTTAGATGTTTTTATTTTATATTTGTAGATTATAATGGTATGCCTGTGTACCATGTTCATCTTTCTTAAAAACAACAAACAACGCCTATGCTTGGAGCAATTATCGGAGATATTGTGGGTTCGAGATTTGAGCTCGACGAAAAACCAGACGAGGGTTTCACCTTGTTTGTGGATAAGCCTCGGTGTGATTATACCGATGATACTGTGATGACGGTAGCGGTGGCCGACGCAATTCTTGGTGGTAAGGAATACAAGGATGCCATGCGCGACTGGGGCAACCGTTATCCTCATCCGAAGGGCGCATACGGCTATATGTTTGCCGAATGGCTGCACTCAGACACGCCCATTCCGCAAAATTCATGGGGGAATGGGGCTGCAATGCGGGTGTCGGCCGTTGGCTGGCTGTTCAGCGACTATCACGAGGTGCTGAACGAGGCCAAGCGGTCGGCTATATGCAGTCATCTGCACCCTGAGGCCATTAGGGGAGCGCAGTGTGTCGCGACACTAATCTATTGGCTCCGCACGTGCCGAATCACTAAGGAAGAAGTGGAAGGTGCGGTGAAGCGAAAATTTGGATACGTCATCCCACCCCTTCGCGATATTTATAAGATTGGGGCACAAGGTCATTTTGATAGTTCGTGTCAGGAGACGGTGCCTTGGGCAATACGCTGTTTTCTCGATAGCGAGAGTTTTGAAGATGCCATTCGCAAGGCAGTGTTGGCTCGTGGGGATACTGACACGAAAGCGGCCATTTGCGGCTCTATAGCAGAGGCTTTCTATAATATCCCGGAGTCGTTTTATGATAAGGCATGCGACTTTCTTGAGCCCGACATGCTTGATGTGGTGGAGCGATTTTGCACCGCAGTACAAAAAGAGATGGAGCCGTAAGGAGGCGGTTGGCATTGGATTGTTGAGAAGCACCATTGTCCATTGTGCAGGTTTACAGCGACAGCACGCAATGTTTCTATGACAACATACGATAGGAGGATATAAAAAAGCACCATTTGGAATTCCAAATGGTGCAGGGTGTATGTAGGTTTTAATTGGTCTTATTATATTTTTCTCTCATCTTTTTCACTTGCATGAGCATGTCGTCGTAGTGCAGGGTATTTATGTCGTCTGCGTTGGCGGCAGCTTTCTGCTGGGTGCAGAAGGCTTCGATAGTATTCAGGTGTTGGAGCACGTAGAGCACGACATCCGAATGCCGGGTATTGGCAGCAACAGCCGCGAGCTGTTTCTCTGTGGGATTGACAATGGTGTTGAGCAATTCTAAATAGGTGCGCTCCAGCTGTCTGCGATAGGCATTGCTGCGCACGTCGGTGTCGGCCATGGGTTTCCACACGCTTTCGAACACGTCGTTAAGATATTCGTTCACCGGGTATGGGGAAGTGGATGTAAACCTGTTCACGTCTTGCTTATATAGCGTAGCCGGCGCAAGAAGGTTGGATAGTGCCTTGTTGCTGCGGTTGGTCATTTCGTATTCGGCATCGATACCTGTTTTTGTCACGATGTTGTCGGGGTAGAGCCATAGCGGCGCATCGAATACATGGCGGCCTAACCAGGAGATAGCCTCTTGCTGACATTGCTTGGCAACGGGTTCAAATCTTTTCTCGCTGGGGAAATTGTTGTTGTATCGGCCGTTGATGTTGCGTTGCACATGACCGATGTAGCGCTGGAACTGGCCGCACACACTTTGGTGTAACTCTTTGAGATGATCGGTTTTCCCATCTTTTTGAGCGGTCCATTGTTCAATGTTGTTCATCACCCGTTTAAGGTTCAATATGCCATAATCACTTGCCTTCATGGAGTTGTCTCCGATGTCTTCGGTTTGTGAGCGTGGGTCTTGGCCTCGTCCCTCATCGCCGATATAGCGCAGTCGGACATTGTTTTGCAGCACCTTGGTTACTTCTGCGCGCAGAGCCTTTTGTTCTTGCTGTGGTGTTTGGAACTCTGGTCGGTACTGGTAGCCCCACTTGATGGCCCATAGGTCGTAGTCGTTGATGCGGGGGAAGAGTCCTTTTGGCGATATACGGTCTTCGGGTTGAGCCACATAGTTGAACCGTGCATAGTCCATGATACTGGCTGTGTGACCGTGTTTCTCGACCCATGATTTGTCACGGAGTTTTTCTACGGGTGTGGCCGATGAGGCCATCATGTTGTGGCGCAGGCCAAGCGAATGGCCTACCTCGTGAGAAGATACAAAGCGGATGAGCTGTCCCATGAGTTTGTCGTCAAGGTTCCAGCCTTGTGCGCGCTTGTCCAAAGGCCCGCACTGTGTGATGTACCATTTTCGTACGAGGTTCATTACGTTGTGATACCAGCAGATATGGCTTTCTATGATTTCCCCGCTACGTGGGTCTACGATGCGTGGGCCGTATGCGTTCTCGGTTTCTGAGGGCAGGTAGCGAATCATACTGAAGCGTGCATCGTCGACGCTCATATCGGGGTCGTTGGGCCATTCCTTGGCTACAATAGCGTTTTTGAATCCAGCTGCCTCGAAGGCCACGTTCCAGTCGTTGATGCCTTGTATGAGATAGGGCACCCACTTCTTGGGAGTAGCCGGGTCGATGTAGTAGACTATTTGCTTCTCTGGTTCTGATAACTTACCGGCAGCATATGCCTTTTTATCCTTGGGTATGAGCCGATAGCGCGATATGACGGCTTCATGCTTGGAGGGTTTGTCATCAAAGAATTGGGTGATTTTGTTTTCAAAATATCCCACCCGCTCGTCGGCCAGTCGCGCTTTCATTGGTTCTTTGGGAAGCTGCACGATGCTGGTATTGAGCGAAAGGGTTATGTAGCCGGTCTTTGAAGCAGGTACTCCACTGGTTTTAACGGTATAGGTGCGCAGGGTAGACACCTCGACGTTAATGGGATAAGTGCGAATGGTGTCGATAAAAGTGAGGTCGCCCCTCAGTGAGCCAAGCTTGACGATGGTGCGGTCGGACGATGTGAGCCCACCGATTTTGTTGTCGGTGCCAAACAGCGAAGTAACCTTGATGAGCATGCGCTTGGTCTTTGGGTTACTGCCGATGATGTCGAATTTCTCGATAATGGGGTCAATGGTTGCTTTGTCCACGAGGTCAGCAATGTCATCGCCGTCCTTGGAGAATGTGGATCGCACATAAGAGCGAAGGAGAATCGTCTTTTCATCTCTCTTCTCGAAATATACAGTGTTGCGCTGTACCTCTTCGCCTACAAGTTTGCTGAACTTTTCGGGCACGCCCGTGAAGCGTGTAACAGTGAGGAAGAGACGTCCCAAAGCTGATTCGGGTACCTCAAAATACCAGTCCTTCTCAATATGACGCACGTCAAAAATACCTTGTTGGTGGCTGCCCCCTTTCTTGATTAGTTTATCGTATTCGGATATCTTGTTATTCTTTTTGCTGCTCAC
This sequence comes from uncultured Prevotella sp., assembly GCA_964450065.1. Classification (GTDB taxonomy): domain Bacteria; phylum Bacteroidota; class Bacteroidia; order Bacteroidales; family Bacteroidaceae; genus Prevotella. Next base: position 9,325 of record CAYVGR010000044.1, read on the forward strand.
CGTGTCTTTGCTGATTGAGTCTGTTCGGGTTTTTATGGAATCATTGCCCGACTGAGCGGCTGCAGATAGGGTTCCCAATGCTGTCGTAAATGCCAGGGAGAGGATAAAAACTTTCAGATAGTTCATCGTTAATTAAATATAATAAATGTGAGAAATGCTTGTGTTTGTATTAAAATCCAAATGAAAATGAAAAAGCCACCTCCTGCAACGTTGTATTGCGGGAGATGGTTTTTGATGATATGATAACTTCCCATCGAAGGGGAAAGTCTGTTTTATGCGTTCTGAACAGCTACTTTTGTGTCCTCCTTGGTTCGATCGTCTTGGATTCTCTTACCCATCACGATGTATGCAATAGGAGATGCAATGAAGATAGAGCTCAGGGTACCGAAGATTACACCCAGGGTCATGGCGAAAGCAAATGGCTGGATGCTCTTGCCACCGAGGAACAAGATACACAACAACACGATCATCGTAGAAAATGAAGTGTTGATGGTACGAGCCAACGTCTGGTTGATAGAGTCGTTGAACAGCGATTGGATATCTTGCTTGGGATGCAACTTGAGGTTCTCACGGATACGGTCGAACACCACCACCTTGTCGTTGATGGAGTAGCCTATCACCGTCAGCACGGCACCGATAAATGTTTGGTCGATCTCAAGAGAGAACGGCATGATGCCCTGAAGCAGCGAGAACAAGCCGATGACAGTCAGTGCGTCGAGTGCCAATGCAACCGTGGAACCTACCGAGAATGCCACGTTGCGGAAACGAAGCAAAATGTAAAGGAAGATGGCTATCAGCGCGATAAGCACGCTGATAATGGCTCCGTAGGTCACATCCTTGGCGATAGAAGGCCCTACTTTCGAGGAGCTGATGATAGAACCACCCTGTCGTACGTCCGGATTCTTGAATGCCGCAACACTGTTTTGGGTAACCAGACCGGCACTCTTCAGGCCTTTATAGAGCATTTCCTCAACCTGGTCATCAACAGTTGCGCTGTTGGACTCAATCTTGTAGTTGGTGGAAATACGGATAGTTTTATTGTCTGTTCCCAAAGAAAGTGCACTGGTGGTAGCTCCGGGGAAGGTCTTGGTCAATACTTCGCGAACCTGCTCGGGCTCTGTGTTTTTCTCGAAAGCAAGGACATAGTTACGACCTCCGGTGAAGTCGATGCTCTGTGCAAGCCCGCGAACCACGAAGCTGCCAATGAAAATGACGGCTGCTGCAATGGCAAAGGTAAAGGACTTCTTGTACATCGACATGAACTTAAAGTTGGTGCCTTGCATCAAATTCTTGGAGATACCTGTCCAAAATTTGAGGTTCAGCCACTTGTCCTTGTTCACTTTGTATTCGTAAACCAAACGGGTGAGATATACTGCACTGAAGAAAGAGCAGGCAATACCGATGATCCAGGTGGTGGCAAAGCCACGGATGGGGCCTGTGCCGAATGCATAGAGGATAACACCGGTAATGATTGACGTCAGGTTCGAGTCGAAAATAGCTGAGAATGCATTGCTGTAACCTGCACTAATTGCCTGTTTCATACCCTTGCCGGAATTCAACTCCTCTTTGATACGCTCGTAGATGAGCACGTTAGCATCCACTGCTGTACCCAACGACAAAACCATACCGGCAATACCCGACATGGTTAGGGCAGCCTGGAACGATGTTAGGATTCCCAGCGTAAAGAATACGTTGACAATCAATGCGCTCACAGCAATCGAACCTGGGATGAAGTTATACATGGCAAGGATGTATATAATCAACAGTACGAATGCTATGATGAATGAAACAATACCCTGCTGAATGGACTGTGCTCCAAGCGTAGGACCAACGATTTCCTCCTGGACGATGTGTGCGGGAGCAGGCATACGTCCGGATTTCAGGGTGTTGGCCAAGTCCTTGGTGTCCTCAATGGTAAAGTTTCCACTGATAGATGACTGTCCGCCGCTAATCTCACCGCTCACACGTGGAGCAGAGTAAACCACACCGTCAAGTACGATGGCAATGGCCTTGCCTACGTTGGCCTTTGTCATCTCAGCCCACCGGCGTGCGCCTTCCGAGTTCATTGTCATGCTCACCTCTGGTTGTCCGCTCATGTTGTTGAATTGGTCTGTGGCATCGGTCACTACGTCGCCTTCCAGCGGTGCACGTCCGGTGGTAGTGGTAACCTTGAGGGCATGCAGTTCGTAGATGTTTTTGGCAGAGATGCCGTCGGCCGGCTTGGCACTCCAAAGAAGCTTCATGTCTGAAGGCAATATCTGTTTGGCAAGATCTCCATAGATAATCTTGTTGATAGCAGCTGTATCGCGAACGCTGGCATAACCTACGAGGCTGAGGCTCTGTCCGCCTGTGGTCTGCAACATGGCAAACAATGGATGCAGCTTCTTGGCTTCCTCAAGCTGAGCATCGGGCGTTGTTTTCACGCTTTGATTCTTAGCGGCAGTCTTCAGCTGGAATTTGGGTTTTGCTGTCTTGACAGCTGCAGTGTCTTTAACTTCTGCCTTGGTGCTGTCGCTTACAGCTGTCGTGTCCTGGCCGCTATGAGCCATACGGGTATCGAGCTGAGAGAGATATGGTATTACCTCAGAAGCGTTATAGGTTTCCCAAAACTCCAAGTTAGCACTGCCTTGGAGCAGTTTACGCATGCGTTCGGGCTCCCTGATACCGGGCATTTCCACCATGATGCGTCCATCAGAACCTTGCACTTTCTGAATATTGGGCTGTACAACGCCGAACTGGTCTATACGTGTACGCACAACGTTGAACGAGTTGTCGATGGCTGAGCTCACCTCCTGGCGGATAACTTTCTCTACTTCGCTATCCGAGCTTGTGGGCGAAACCTTACCCTGCAACTGCTGGGTGGCAAAGATTTCAGCCAGTTTTCGTCCTGGTGCATTCTTGTGAAAAGCCTTGATGAAAAGAGAGATAAAATCACCCTGTGAGGTCTCAAGCTCTTTGTTGGCTTCGCTCATCGATTTGGTGAAAGCTGCATCGGTCTTGTGATCAGCCAGCATTTCCACTACGTCCGGTACCGAAACTTCGAGGATAACGTTCATACCCCCCTTTAAGTCCAAACCGAGACCGATCTGTGTTTCGAGGCACTTCTGGTAGCTGTAAATGCCCATATACTTTACAGAATCCTTATAATCCTGCTGTGCAATGGGGTCGTTCAGCTTGGCTGCCTGTCCGTCATAATATCTTGTGGCGAACGAGAAAGACAAATAGAAGATGCTTGCAAGCGTCAGTAAGACGGCTGTTACAATTACAATTCCTTTGTTTTGCATTTTGTTAGTAATATTTATTTATTTTCTATGATTTCAATACAGTGATGTGCAAAGATACTACTTTTTTCATTTTTTGAGCAAAATATGGCCTTTAATTATTTATTTTTGCGCTTTCGGTCGCATTTTCAGCCAACAATATATGGGATAATGGTCGGAATCCTT
>CAYVGR010000045.1:0-12616 GCA_964450065.1 uncultured Prevotella sp.
ATGTGTGAATAAAGCTTCATTTTTTCTTTCATAAAAAGGTATATTATAAGGTGAATGACAGTTTATATACTTTGCCGTTAATAGAAACCTCTACGGCGGCTCCTTGGGCATGATAGGTTCCAGCCGTGCCGGACTGGTTGTCTGTAAAGCGTGCCGAAATATCAATGTTTTCAAAATCCTTCGTATTCCCGTAAGGATAAATAACGCTTACAAAGCGTGCAGCTCCATGCTCCGGTTTCCGAATGTTGTATTGATAGCCCACTCTTTGGCCGCTCACTACTCCAATTTTGTTTGAGAATGTTGTCTTTTCAACTGTTGCTCCAAAATCCTGATGAGTCTCCGCAAATGTCCGGATGAGCATATTGTTGTTGTCCGCGAAATTGGTATGTGCACCGTATGAATATTGCGATGAGAAGTCATCGATGGTTGTTTCCTCGCCATTCTTGCCGGTAGTTAAGTGGAAATTGAGATTCACTTTGTCCTTGTTGCCATCTCCGAAAGCCTCATCGACAATGACAAAGAACTTTTTATCGACAAAGAACACGGCACGGCGGTGGGCAACCTCTGTATAGGATTGGTTTTGGGTAACCAGAACCATGTTGTCACCCTGTTGCTCCGATTTGAGCAATTTGCCATTCATGTGCTTGCTATTTATGGTCTTGCCTAACACCGTAAGTGTATTATGCATCTTTGTCGCACGATAATAGTTTCGGCTTTTGTTGCTCTCCGAAGTTCCTCCATAAGAGAAAGTGCCCGCGTCCGGGAAGAAATTCCTACCATTGCGATAAAGGGCAAACGTACCGTTGTCCGGTTGGCAGTGCCACTTGTTGTCGGGATTGGCATTGTTTTTCAGAATCATCATGGTAGATGCCTGTGTCCACCCGTTGCGCATCATGTAGTAACCTGACACAGCGTATTCGCTCATCAGTCTTTGAGGAACTTGTCCTTGTCGGCTCTCTGTTGCCAACCATAGCATCTCCTGATCTTCTGGGAACATGCTTGCATAACGTCGCAGGTTCTTCAATATAACGCTCTTGGTGTACGAAGAGTTGCGGGTATCGTTAAAATTATCAATGCTATAATTGGGGAAGATGATATCCGCAACAAAATTTGTTGCGTTTTTCATTTTGCTGATATATTCGGGCGAAACCATATCAAGCCGGTTATTGACCTGAATAAGCTGATACATCTCATAAAAGTCGCTGATAGCTCCGATGTGGTAGCTGGGGTCGAGCTCATTCTGCACCCCGTCGGCATTAAACTGATTGGTGAGCTCTGCACTTACCATATCAAGCCCCTCTTTCAGCCATTGCTTGGCTCCCTTGAATTCGGGCATCAGGATACCCGCTGTGGCAACAATCTGGGCTTGTGATAGCCTGATATTGTGGCCGTCGGGATAGTACCCCTTTCTTATAGCTTCCACTTCTTCAGCAAAAGCTGTAAGAACGGTAGCAAGCCAGCCCGGTGTGAAGTTTACCGACTGTATGAAATAAGGTAGAATGTTCATTCTGTCCCTGACACGTTCAGCAGGTTGCAGCCCCTTCCAAGCCACATCGTTTGAAGCGTTCGCAGAACCGGAGGCATGACTTGAAAAAGGATTAGGATAAGCTTTCATCCAATTCTTGTAAACAGATTGCCACGAAGTAAAATACTTTTCATCTCCGGTAACCCGATAGGCTTTCGCCAGTGCCGGCATCCATTGGTGGCGGTGCAGCTGGTTTCTGTATTCCTGATCCGAAATAGCATTCGCCTGTGTTTCCCAGTCTATCTTTCTTTTACTGTCGCCTAAAGAGTCTAAAGAATAGTAAACCTCTTGTCCGTTAACAACCGATTCCTTGAAATTTCTCACATAGAACCTATGCTCCAATGCCTGATCGGCAATGTTCTGGTCATACGATGAAATTGAAGGATTCATCAAATTGATGTTGGGATTGACGACATTGGAACGGCTACGGTAATATTTCAGCAACTCGTATGCCGCATTGTGATAATGGCCGGTTTCGTATTGTTCTTTCACCTTCTCCAGCCCGGGATAGTCTAAGTCCATGTAAGTGAACAGGGCCTTGTTCACAGAATCGGAAGCTGCGGTAGAGTCGGGGTAAAATACTAAATCGACAATATCGTTAGTGTCAATCGATTCTATCGTATCATCAGAGCAACTTGTTAATATTGCTCCTAAAAAAAACACGACAACAGGAATTGTAGAGTAGATAAAATTCCGTTTCATAGATTTGATTTTATTGTTATTATTAGATGAAGTGTTACCTTCTTGGTTTTTAGTTTAAGGTAGAACTTTTGTCTGCCAAAGTTAGGTCGTTGCAAACTTAGCACTTTTCTTATAAGTGTGCTTTAATTTTTGTTGAATAGTGTTTAATTATTGTATTTTATATAGCCGCTCAGGCATTTGGCAAACGCCTTTTGCAACGAGTCTTTGGCAGTATGGCGCCGGAAGACAAAGAGGGATTGGCGACATGGGAAGCGGCAAACATCAAGTAACAAAAAGGGTAACGCAAAAAAGAATGAATCGGAGAACGAACATAAAAGAGACTTCTTTCAAATTTGTACAAAAACGAAATATAATTGTACAAAAAGGGAAGCGCTTTTCGTCCTACTTCCGTACCTTTGAACCGTGTATTCAATTACTAACAACTTAAGCAATCCGTGTATGTTGAAACAATTTAAATTATCTTTAATCCTCGCCTTGCTGACCTGCACTTGCTGCTCTGTCCAAACCAAAGCAGAAAGCGACGGAGTGGACGTTAAGGGCGTTTTTGCGTTGTTGGACTTAAATCGTCCGGGGCTTGAAAAGGTGAAGCAATGCTGCGAAAAATCAGATTACGACCAAGCCTCCAAAGAGCTGCTCAAATATTATCGTGCGCGCAAGGGTGTTGTTAATCCCGACATCGACCTGAACAACATATCTATCAGCAAGCGAGAGCAGAAATGGGCTGACGACGCGTTGGAGCACACGTTCTATGTGCACGATGGCTACCAACCGTCTTTTAACTACGGCAAGGATATCAACTGGAAATACTGGCCTGTAAAAGACAATGAATTGCGCTGGCAGTTGCATCGTCACAAGTGGTTTACGCCCATGGGGAAGGCATATCAAATAACTAAGGATGAGCGATATGCCAAGGAGTGGGCATTGCAATATCTGGACTGGATAGCCAAAAATCCAATGGCAGAGGTGACCAAAGACCAATATGAGATGGACGAAAAGTCGAAAGACGAAATTGTTGAAAATGCTGCTTTTGCATGGAGACCCTTGGAGACAAGCCACCGTGTGCAAGACCAAATCAACCAGTTCACGCTGTTCCTCTCCTCGCCAAGCTTCACGCCGGAGTTTCTGTCTGCGTTCCTGCAGAATTATTACCGCCACGCCAACCACATCATGCACAACTTCTCGGAGAAAGGCAATCACCTGCTCTTCGAGGCTCAGCGCGTGTTTTTTGCGGGAACATTCTTTCCGGAATTCAAAGATGCCCCGGCATGGCAGAAGCGTGGCATAGATATCCTGAACCATGAAATCGGCAAGCAAGTCTACGACGACGGAGGTCAGTTTGAGTTAGATCCTTATTATCATTTGGCGAGCATTAATATTTTTTGCAGAGCCATAGCCGTAGCCAAGGCCAATCAAGTGGAGTATCTCATCCCGCAGTCGTATATTAATACGGTGGAAAAAATGATAGAGTTCTATGCTAACATCTGCTTCCCCGATTATACCAATCCTTGTTTCAGTGATGCCAAACTTGGCGACCCGAAAGCCGAACAAAAAAACTATCGCGAATGGAGCAAGCTCTTTCCGCAAAACGAGGTCATAAAATATTTTGCGACTAAGGGCAAACAGGGTGCCTTGCCCAAACATCTGTCCAAAGGGTTTCTTACCTCGGGTTTCTTTACATTCCGCAACGGCTGGGGAGCCGATGCCACGGTGATGGTGGTCAAAGCCGGTCCTAAGGGCGAGTGGCACTGCCAACCGGACAACGGCACTTTTGAGTTGTGGTTTCATGGCAAAAAGCTTTTCCCGGACAGTGGCTCATACATCTATGGTGGAGATGCAGAGGTGCAGAAGACGCGCGATTGGTTCAGACAGACTACTGTTCACAACACGCTCACTCTCGACCATAAAAATTTGGAGACCACAGAATCGAAGACTTTGTTGTGGAAGCCGGAAGGAACGGTGCAGACCTTGGTTACGGAGAATCCGTCTTACCAAAATCTCCGCCACCGCCGAACAGTGTTCTTTGTCGATCAAAAATTCTTCGTGTTTGTCGATGAAGCACTTGGAAGCGCCACAGGCAAGGTGAATCTCAATTATCACCTGACCGACGGAAAGATCGATGTGGATCGCAAACATCTGACAGTGACAACGCAATATGCCGATGACAGCAATGTAAGCATACAAGGATTCTCCGACCAAGCTGCAAATTTGGAAGTCACAGAAGGCTGGTATTCGTTGGCATACCGACAGAAGACAGCACGCCCGTCGCTATCGTTCGATTTGAACAAGACCAACGAGGCGCCGGTAAGATTCATTACTGTCATTACTCCTTTCACAAAAGCCGACAAGAAAGTGGCTTATGTCGCCAAGATTCTCAAGGCTACCGACAACGAGTTGCAAGTGGAAGTCAGCGTAAACGGCCAAAAGAGAATATTGAATTGGCAAAGGTGAAAACAGGTGTCCCGATTATAGAGATGTATAAAATAAAACATGCCAACTTGGAGAAATGTTTTGAGTAACGTCTGGCAGCGAGTGAAAGATGTGTAACAAACTGAATGACAGCATGTGCCGACACGCTGAACGGACAAGAGACACCAAGAACAATAACCAAGCGCAATAATATGGTCGAAAATGATAACCGCCCGACAAGATTTTGTAGCATCGGATAAATGTATTTTTCCTTACAAACACCCTTCCATGCTTCGCGTATTCAAAAACAGCATAGGTTTCGTCCGAAATACGCGAAATATGCGAAAGTTTGTAGCTGGCTGGTAGTCAGCAGTTTGCGAAAAATCATCCTTGCGACGTTGTTTTGTCGCCAGCGGTTTAATATCGAATGACATGGCCAAGGAGCCTTAACCGTGCTGTGATTAAGTTTCATTCGCACGACGATGAAGCCCAAATGGTACGACGACAAGATACTAAACGCGACGCTGCCAATATTTTCATGTTATCCCGGCAAAATATTTTGGTCGAAACATGGCGTGTTTTTATCTGGTTGCTCCAAAAAGAATCATCGGAAAATGGTAATTAGATTTTACACCTCTTTCAACACCGCTACCGGTTGGCCTTTCCTGAACCCAGGGCGAATGGGAACCCTTGATATGAATTGGGGGGGTGACTGTGGCAGGCGAACCGCTTGTTCAAAAACACTAAAAGCAATATACCCATAGGAGACAACACCCACCACATGCGACTTATCTCATCATAACAGTAAAAATTTTAAAACCACTTAATCATAAATTCCTAATAAATAGAATGAAAACAAAAGTAATCATCGTTCTATCTTTGCTGCTCTCGACAGTAGCATTAGCCAAGCATAAGCAGGCAGATTGGATTAAACATGCCGTCAACGTATCGTCAAAACAACTCTTGTCTGCTGCGAAGCGGGTGGCAGATACAGACTCTTTTCCCCGTTCCATTTGGAGAGGATATGATGTGAGTTTCCTGGAATGCCAGTTGGAAGCCAAAACCGACTCTTTCAAACGCACGCTCGTGGAACTTCCCGGCAGTGGCAAACTCAACACGCTCCGCCTCTGCGACGTGTACGACTGGACGAGCGGGTTCTTCCCCGGCAGCTTGTGGTATGCCTATAAGCTTACGGGCAAAAAAGCACTCAGAAAGCAAGCTGCGGCCTATACCGAGAAGCTGAATCCGCTGAGATATTACAAAGACACCCACGACTTGGGCTTTATGGTGGATTGCAGCTATGGAAACGCGCTCAGGCTTTCGCCCAACGATACTATTAAAGCCGTGCTGGTGGAGACAGCCGACAACCTCAGTGGTCGCTTTGACGAACGCATCGGATGTATTCGCTCATGGGACTTCGGTACTTGGAACTTCCCGGTTATCATCGATAACATGATGAACCTGAAACTGCTGTTCGAAGCCACCAAGCTCACCGGCAACAAAAAATACTACGATGTTGCCGTGAAGCATGCGCTCACGACAATGAAACATCATTTCCGCCCCGACTTCACGACCTATCATGTGGTGAGCTACAACAATGACGGAAGCGTGGAACAGAAATGCACTTTCCAGGGCAAGGCGGACGATTCCTCGTGGGCTCGCGGACAGGCATGGGCTGTCTATGGATACACCGAATGTTATGTCGAGACTAAGAATCCGGTGTTTTTGCAACAAGCTATCAACATAGCCGACATGATTATGAAACGTGTGAAGACAACCGACTGTATTCCCTATTGGGACTACGATGCACCGACGGGCATGAATACGCCGCGCGACGTGTCGGCCGCTGCCATTACTGCCTCAGCCATGTTCGAACTTTGCAAGGTTGCGGGGAAGGGAAATCCCTATTTTAAGTATGGAGAGACGATTCTGAAAAATCTCTCTTCGCCGAACTATCTTGCCAAGCCCGGCACCAATGAGGGTTTCATCCTGATGCACTCTGTGGGTTCTCTGCCCAATGGGTCTGAGGTAGACACTCCTATCAACTATGCTGATTATTACTATCTTGAAGCACTTGACAGATATATTAATTATCAAGAATAAGCACCATGACAAGATTTGCAGTTGTTTTATCTTTGGCACTCCTGCCTTTGCAAATATTGACGGCTCAACAGGCAGATAAGTCGCGCATATGGCTTACACAGCCTACGCTGATGAACGAAACCCGAGTTACGCCTTCGCCTCTCGATGGGGCGGTGGTGTCAGACAGAGCCGTGTCGTTCCAGTGGAAATTAGAAGCTGAATTTGATCGTGGAAGCGGCTTGGATGGGTTTGAGGAGCAACGCAAGTTTGACAAGAGCAAACTCCGTTATGTCCTGCGATATGCCCGTACCAAGGATTTCAGCCGTGATGTTGTGCAAGTTCAGACACTATGGCCATTCTATAACCCAGAGAAAGACTTGGCTCCGGGTGTGTGGTATTGGCAATATGGCTATGTCAGGCAAGAGGGCATTACCTGGGGAACGGTTCAGAAGCTCACGGTAGGGCAGAATTCCGAAAAATTCCTGCCCCCCTCGGCTCGCGAGTTCCTTTCCAAGGTGCCATCTACGCACCCGCGCATGTTGGTGTTGGAAAAAGACTGGAATGCCTTGATGCAGAAAAGCAAGGGCAAGCAAGAATACCGGTGGTATTGCAAGAAAGCCGATGAGGTGTTGCAAACACCGATGAAAGGCGTGAAAGATATCAACACGTCGCATGTTCCGAATCTGAAAAACCAAATGCAAATCAAGGCCTTTCTCACGCGGGAGAGCCGAAGAATCATCGATCAGGAAGAGGCCAACTGCGAAGCACTCATCAGGGCTTATCTGCTAACTCGAAGAATGCAGTATGCGCGGGGAGCCTTGGAACGTATCCTCACGATGATAGATTGGGACAAAGACCCCAACGTGAAAGGTGATTTCAACGATGCCACCCTGTTGTCGCTCGCTTCCATGGCTTACGATTCTTTTTATCAGGTGCTCACGCCTGAGGAGAAGTCCATTTTGTTTGAGGCTATCAAAGAAAAAGGAACCAGATTCTATAATTCGTACAACAACGATTTGGAAGTCTACATTGCCGACAATCATGTGTGGCAGATGACTTACCGCATCCTTGCCATGGCGGCTGTAAGTGTTTACGGCGAATTAGATGAGGCGTCCACGTGGTTGGACTATTGCTACAATGTATGGCTTGCCCGCTTCCCGGGTCTCAACCAGGATGGGGGATGGCACAACGGTGATTCTTATTTCACGGTCAACATCCGAACACTGGTTGAAGTGCCTTATTATTTCAGCACGCTGACAGGGTTCGACTTTTTTAAGGATCCCTGGTATCAGGGAAACGTGATGTACACCATATTCCAGCAGCCACCATTCTCCAAATCAGGAGGAAACGGAAGCTCGCATCTCAAGGTTACTGCGCCGCGCCCGGGCAGGGTGGGCTATTTGGATGCCATGGCTCGCCTTACGGGTAATACCTACGCTGCAGACTTCGTCAAAATAACGTTGCGCGAGCAACCTAATTGCCTGAGAAGGGCTTTTCTTAACAAGCCCGGCGATTTGTCGTGGTTTAGGTTGTTGTGCGACAAGCCATTGCCGGAGGGGAAAGGTTTAAAGGATTTGCCCTTGGGATATGTCTTCCCACAGACAGGGCTCGCTTCTTTCATGACCAGTTGGAGCGACTTTAAACACAATGCCATGTGGAGTTTCAGGTCCAGTCCTTACGGATCCACTTCTCATGCCTTGGCCAATCAGAATGCCTTCAACACGTTTTATGGAGGAAAGCCGTTGTTCTATAGCAGCGGGCATCATGTGGCATTTGTAGACAAGCATGCCGTGTATTGCCATAGAGGGACAAGGGCACACAACACGATTTTGGCCAATGGTATGGGACAGCGCATCGGTACCGAGGGGTATGGGTGGATTCCACGGTCGTACGTGGGTGAAAACTTAGGATATGTCCTGGGCGATGCCTCAAACGCATACGGCAAAGTTATTTCCAAATTGTGGTTGGAGAGGGGCAAGGCTGCCGGACTGGACTATTCTCCGGCCAACGGATGGGACGAAAACCATGTCAAGACTTTCAGGAGACACGTGGTGAACATGGGTGAGAGTGGACTCATCTTTATTTACGATGAACTTGAGGCTGACCGTCCCATAGTTTGGAACTACCTGTTGCATACGGTAGCAGAACCAATACAAGCCAAGCAGGAAAAGAATTTTGTTCATGTCAGGGCTACTAATGAGAATGGCGCGTCAGACGCTTATCTTTTAGGCTCCGGACGGTTGTCGATAGAAGTTACCGATAGTTTCTTTGTCAAACCGGTAAGCTGGCTGCGTATGGATGATAAGGGTAAGTTTGAAGAATATCCCAATCATTGGCACTTCACGGCAAACAGCGAGAAGTCTGCTGTTTACCGATTTGCCACAATTATCAATACGCACGATAAAAGTCGAAAGCCCATTCGTCCGGTCTTTAGTGGTAAAGATGTTGTCAAGGTGGGCAACTGGACCATTCGCCTGAATATCGAGTCAACGGGTTTGCCTATGTTTGAAGTGAGCGACAGTAGCGGCAAAGCCCGGATATTATATCAGGGAAAGGAAACCAGCATATCAGAAAACGGGAAACAGACGTTGTTGACCGATGTCTTTCCAGAGTTGGAAATATGATTTTGGAGTCGGCCGGAGCTTATCAATATTGTTAGATAAGTCTGGCCGACTTTCTCGTTCCCGCTTGCTTTGCTCATTCTGCACTCCTGCTTTTTGGATTCATTCCTTAGTCAGAAATGTTCATCGTCATCAAAGATTAGTTGATTCAAACCTACTGTCTACCTGTTATGGATTCTGAAAATTAATTTTTTGTCAAAAACATGCAGGGAAGCTTTTTTAATTATAAAATAAAATTGTATATTTCTTCGTTATCTTCTTAAATATTTTTATTATAAATTTTTATCATTATGAGAGTAGTTATCAATTCGAGCTACGAGGCCATGTCCAAATGGGCAGCCAATTACATTATTCAGAAAATTAATGTGTTCAACCCGACAAAAGAAAAGCCTTTTGTGCTTGGGCTTCCTACCGGCTCAACCCCCGAAGGAGTGTATACAGAGCTTATACAGGCAGTAAAAAATGGCAAGCTGTCTTTTAAGCATGTGGTAACCTTTAATATGGATGAATATGTTGGTTTGCCGGAATCTCATCCGCAGAGCTATCATTCTTTCATGGCATCCCATTTTTTCGATCACATTGATTGCCCGAAAGAAAACATCAATATATTAAATGGGAACGCTCCCGACCTTGATAAGGAATGTCAAGCTTATGAAGACAAAATCAAGGCTTGTGGAGGTATAGACCTCTTTATGGGTGGTATTGGGGCAGACGGACATATAGCCTTTAACGAACCTTTCTCTTCGTTAACCTCACGTACAAGAATTAAAACCCTGACGACAGACACCTTGATAGCTAACTCGAGGTTTTTCAACAACAATCCCGCAGAGGTACCTGGTCAAGCACTGACAGTAGGTGTTGGAACTGTAATGGATGCCAAGGAAGTGCTCATATTATGCAACGGTCATGGCAAGGCTTTGGCCTTGAAAGCAGCCGTTGAAGGACCGGTTAATCAGCAATGGACCATCAGTGCTCTCCAAAACCATCCTCATGGAATTATAGTGACAGAAGAAAGCGCTGTGGCAGAATTAAAGGTCAGCACGTACAAGTATTTTAAGGATATTGAGCGTACTGCATTATAGTAGGACTCCATATTCACAAGTGTATTAATAAAAACAAGTTCACATGATAAGGTTAAATTTAAGTTCCCAGATTACTTTCAACAAAGTGCCTCAGGATTTGTATCAGTTTAAGGATATTCTTGATCGCTCACAAATTACCCGCATGGAACGAATCCCGACAGACGTATTCGCATCTATCAGCGAAGGAGCGCAATCCATAGCAGATGAGATTGAAAAGAAAATCCGTGCGAAGGAGAAGGAGGGAAAATTCTGTGTTATGGCTTTGGGCACTGGCACGTCGTTGACTCCTGTTTATGAGGAATTGGTTCGCCGTCATCAAGCCGGCTTGAGCTTCCGAAATGTTGTGGTGTTTAATGGCTACGAATATTATCCTCTTACCCCTGAGAGCACGTGCACCAGTATCTCTCAACTGAAGAACGTTTTTCTGGATAGGATAGACATTGCAGAGCAGAATATCTTCTCTTTAGATGGTACGATCAGTCAAGAGGCGGTTTCTGACTATTGCAGATTATACGAAGAGCGCATTCAGACTTTCGACGGGATAGACATCGCCCTTTTCGGTATTGGTCGGGTAGGAAACATTGCTGCTAACGAACCTGGGTCGAGCTCGGCCGCTATCTCACGTGTCATCCTCACCGACACCTTGTCAAGAGCAGAGATGGCCAGGAGCTTTGCCAATGGTGAGAAGGTTCCGCCCTGCTGTCTCACTATGGGCATGTCTACTATCTTGAAAGCCCGTAATATTTATATAGCTGCATGGGGAGATGAGAAGTCAATGATTATTCGTGAGATAACTGAGGGAAAGATGACGGAAACAGTACCGGCTTCATTCCTGCAAACTCACAATCATGTCAGATTAGTTATCGATTTACCGGCCGCAGAACAACTTACCCGTATCAAGCTGCCATGGCTGGTGACATCGTGTCAGTGGACAGACAAGCTGGTAAGGTCGGCTCTTATCTGGCTCTGTGGCATTACGCAAAAGCCTATTTTAAAGCTCACCAACAAAGACTATAATGAGAATGGGCTTAGCGAGCTCCTTGCTTTATATGGTTCGGCTTATAATGCCAATATTAAGATATTCAACGACTTGCAGCATACCATAACGGGGTGGCCGGGTGGAAAGCCTAACGCTGATGATACCTATCGGCCGGAAAGAGCCACTCCATATCCCAAGCGTGTTATCGTATTCTCTCCTCATCCTGATGACGACGTGATTTCCATGGGAGGAACCATTCAGCGATTGGTTAAGCAGGAACACGATGTGCACATTGCTTATCAGACCAGTGGTAATATTGCTGTTGGTGATGAAGAGGTAACAAGATTCTTGCACTTTGTCAAGGGATTTGACAAGCTGTTCTCAAACTCAGAGGGCAAGGTCGTTTCGGGAAAAGTTAAGGAAATAGAGGATTTCATCTTGTCGAAGAAAGAAGGGGATATTGATATTCAGGATGTGCGGGCCATCAAAGGACTGATTCGACGTGGAGAGGCACGCATAGCTTGTAGCTATAACAATATACCTTTAGACCATGTTCATTTCCTCAACTTGCCATTCTATGAAAGTGGTAAGATAGAAAAGCTGCCCATGACGGAGAAGGATGTGGAAATCGTAAGAGACTTGTTGCAAACGATCAAGCCACATCAGATTTATGTTGCCGGTGACTTGGCTGACCCTCATGGCACGCATAGGAAATGCACTGATGCGGTGTTGGCAGCTATAGACTTGGAGAAGGAAGACAAAGCTGAATGGCTCAAAGACTGTCGCATTTGGATGTACAGAGGCGCATGGGCAGAATGGGAAATGGAAAACATAGAGATGTGTGTTCCCATGAGTCCGGAAGAACTGAGAACCAAACGGAATGCCATCTTGAAGCATCAATCTCAAATGGAGAGTGCACCATTCTTAGGAAACGACGAGCGGCTATTCTGGCAACGAGCCGAGGACCGCAATCGTGGCACAGCAAAACTTTATGACCAGTTGGGATTGGCGTGCTACGAGGCTATGGAAGCTTTTGTAGAGTATAAACCATTATAAAAATATATCTATCATTTTCCGGTGGGGGAAGAATGTCCCCCACCTATTATTTATCAACACATTATTTTTAACCAATGAAAAAAAAATATATTGTCATCGTTGTGATGATGTTCCTATTTGCGATGATTGCGTTTGTTACCAATCTCGCGGCTCCTATAGGTGT
>CAYVGR010000046.1:0-12611 GCA_964450065.1 uncultured Prevotella sp.
CCTGCATCAATCTTGGCTTTCATTCGGGAAAGCATGTCGTAGACTGCGGGGAAGGTGGCAATCTTCTTTCCGAACTGCACGCGGGCATTGGCATAGTCGACGGCTTGGGTGTAAGCTTCCTGAGCCAAGCCTACAGATTGTGCAGTAATACCCAGTCGGGCACCGTTCATCAGACTCATCACGTATTTGATAAGCCCTAAGCGGCGGTCGCCGCAAAGTTCGGCCTTGGCGTTCTTGTAAACCAGTTCGCAAGTGGGACTACCATGAATGCCAAGCTTGTTCTCGATATGACGCACGGTAACTCCACCATCACGCTTGTCGTAGATAAACATGGAGAGTCCGCGCCCATCTTTGGTACCTGCTTCGGATCGGGCCAGCACGAGGTGAATGTCCGAGTCGCCGTTGGTGATGAAGCGCTTCACGCCGTTGAGTCGCCACGTACCGTCCTCATCTTGTGTAGCTTTCAGCATCACGCGCTGCAGATCGGAACCAGCGTCCGGTTCGGTCAAGTCCATGGACATGGTTTCGCCGGCGGATATGCGGGGGATATACTTTTGTCTTTGCTCTTCAGAGCCAAACTCATACAGGGTGTCGATGCAACTCTGGAGGCTCCAGATGTTCTGAAAGCCTGCATCGGCCGTAGCCACCATTTCCGACATCATGGAGAATACGGTGATGGGAATGTTGAGGCCACCATAGCGACGGGGCATGGAAATACCCCAAAGGCCAGCTTGGCGAGTAGCCTTGATGTTCTCTTTGGTTTTGCTCGCATAGACCATGCGTCCATTCTCAAGATGCGGACCTTCCAGGTCGACGCTTTCCGAGTTGGGTTCGATGATGTTGGCCGAGATGTCTCCGGTGATTTCAAGCATCCGTTTATAGTTTTCGATGGCATCCTCGAAGTTTATGGGAGCGTCTTCGAATTTGTCCTGGTCTGCATAGTTGCGTTCCTTGAGTTCCACAATTCGCTTCATCAGCGGGTGATTGAGGTGGAATGCAATTTCCGGATGGTCAGTATAGTAATTGGACATGATACTTGTTTTATTTTTATAGTAAAGGAAACAGGGTGTCAGGGAACAGAGGCCAATGTTATATATGAAAATTCTGAGCTAAAGATCTCTGCTTTTTGAATGCCTTTTTCTTTTCCTTTTGTTTGTTATTTACTATTTTGTTTGTAATACTTTATCATCTTCGGAATCACTTCCTCGGCGTTGCCGTTGATGACATAGTCGGCAATGGCATTGATAGGTGCGTCCGGATCATTGTTCACGGCAATAATAATGCCTGCATCCTGCATCCCTGCAATGTGCTGAATCTGCCCTGAAATACCAAAGGCAAAGTAAACCTTGGGATGCACTGTGATACCGGTTTGCCCCACCTGACGCTCGTTGTCCAGCCATCCGGCGTCTACCGCTGCACGGCTTGCACCAACTTCTGCGTGGAGCACGTCAGCCAAATCGTAGAGCATGGAGAATGCTTCTTTTGACCCCATCCCATAGCCTCCGGCCACAACAATGGAAGAGGACTTGAGATTATTTAGGGCTGCTTCCACATGTCGATCTATGACTTTTACCATGTAAGCAGTCTCGGGCACATATTTGGCAACGTCTGGATAAACCACCTCACCTTTGTAGTTTTCGTCGACTATCTCGCGGAGCATCACGCCAGAACGCACTGTAGCCATCTGGGGACGGTGGTCGGGATTGACAATGGTGGCAACAATGTTTCCACCAAAGGCGGGTCGAATCTGGAAAAGTAAGTTTTTATAGAGTTTGCCGGTCTTTTTGTCTTCGTAGTTTCCAATCTCCAGTTGTGTGCAGTCGGCCGTGAGACCTGAGGTAAGTGAAGATGAAACGCGAGGGCCGAGGTCGCGTCCAATGACGGTTGCACCCATCAAGCAAATCTGGGGTTTCTCTTCCTTGAACAGGTTTACAAGGATATCCGTATGGGGAGCAGAAGTGTAAGGGAACAATCGCTCCGCGTCGAATACAAAGAGCTTGTCCACACCGTAAGGGATAATCTGGCTCTCCACCTTACCCTTAATACCTGTTCCGGCAACTACGGCATGCAGTTGTACACCAAGCTGATTGGCCAATTTGCGACCTTTGGTCAGCAATTCTTGTGAAACTTCCTGTACGGTTGTTTCTTCTATTTCGCAATATACAAATACGTTGTTCATATTTTATATGTGGCTCAAAAGGCCAATCTTAATTATCCAATAATCTTTTCGCTGATGAGTTCTTTCATCAATCCCTCGATGTCGGCATCGCTGTCAGTGAGGGTCTTGCTCTCCTTGGCTTGGAACACGATATTCTGAACAGACTTCACTTTAGTGGGCGAGCCCGACAGTCCGCACTGGGCTTCGTCACCGTCCACATCTGCCACGCTCCACTGGTTTAGTGTGAGATAAGGTCTCGACTCATACAGCGCAGCCCAAGGCTCGTTTCCTTTCCGCTCCATGGGACAGGTTGCGTATTTGTATTTCATCACAAGTTTGGCATTGCAAGGGCGTGCAGGGGCTGCCGTTCCATTCACGGTGATAAGCACCGGGAGCGGAGCCTCGACGGTTTCTACACCACCATCGATGTGACGGCGAATGGTAGCCTTGCCGTTTTCTATCTTCAGGATTTCTTCAGCGTATGTTACTTGGTTAAGTCCCAGCTTCTGAGCAACCTGCGGCCCCACCTGCGCAGTGTCGCCGTCGATGGCCTGCCGTCCGCCAAGAATGATATCTACATTTCCTATTTTACGGATAGCCATCGAGAGTGCGTACGATGTAGCCAAGGTGTCGGCACCGGCAAATTTGCGATCGGTGAGCAGCCAGCCTGTATCGGCACCCCTGTAAAGTCCCTGACGTATAATCTCGCCAGCACGGGGAGGACCCATGGTGAGCACGCCAACAGTAGAGCCGGGATTTTGCTCCTTAAGTCGGAGCGCTTGTTCCAAGGCATTAAGGTCTTCGGGGTTGAAGATTGCGGGCAGGGCGGCACGGTTTACAGTACCTGCGGCAGTCATCGCATCTTTGCCTACATTTCTTGTGTCCGGCACTTGCTTGGCCAGTACAACGATTCTTAGTTTCATGAATTTATGTTATAAATTTGATATGTCGCTAACTATGGCAAAAATACAAATTATTTTTTTTTCGGCCAAACAAAACGTATAAAAACACGGTAGAAGGCGCGCGATGAGATATTTATCATCGTGCGATTACTCATGAATAGTAGTATAATTTTGGCTCATTAAGCACTCTCTGTAGATAAAAAGCCTTATCTTTGTATTTGATTAAAAACAGACATAACAATGAAGAGAACCCTAACTACTATTGCTTTTTTAGTTGCTCTTGTACCGATGGTGTCGGGTCAAGGTTTTGACAACTTGCCCAATTCTGTTGAAGATGTGAATAAGGTGGTGGACAATACGCCCGATTCCATTGCCCAGGCATTGATGTTCCGACCTGCTCCCGGCAGTACGAGAAAGAATGGCAACCCCGTGCTTTTCTTGGTGGGAAACTCTACGATGCGCAATGGAACCAAGGGAGACGGAGGTAATGGACAGTGGGGATGGGGCTACTATGCCAACCAGTATTTTAATGGAAACAGAATCAGTGTGGAGAATCAGGCACTTGGAGGAATGTCTACCCGCACATTTTATAACAAACTTTGGCCGGACATCCGCCAGGCATTGAAGCCCGGTGATTGGGTGATAGTATCTATTGGCCATAACGACAATGGCCCTTACGACTCCGGACGTGCCCGCGCCGTGCTCCCGGGCACTGGCACCGACAGCTTGAATGTTACGATCAAGGAGACAGGAGAGAAAGAAACGGTGTATAGTTATGGTGGATATCTTCGTCGCTATATAGCCGACTGCCGTGCTGCCGGTGCGCACCCAATCATCATGAGTCTTACACCGCGTGATGCTTATGATGACAAGAGTGGGAAAATCGTCCGTAAGCCACAGACCGGTTGGGCTGCTATAGTGGCAGCCGAAGAGGGGGTTCCATTTGTAGATCTCAACGAAATAAGCGGACAAAAACTCGACTCTTATAGCTCTTGGAAAGAGAAGTATCATTTTTTCGGAGACCATATCCACACCAGCTATTGGGGAGCAGAAATGAATGCTCGCTCGGCTGCAGAGGGGTTAATGGCCAGTCGGAATCCCGACTTGAGACCTTTGCAGGATATGATGATGAACGTGACTTTGCCAACATGGCCTGTCGCACGTGAGAAAGGAAAGCCTGTGGTATGGATTACGGGAGACTCCACGGTCAAGAACAAAAACAAGGATAAAGACGACATGTGGGGCTGGGGAGCCTTGGCAGAGACTATCTTCGACACAAAGAAATGCACTCCTTACAATGCTGCACAGGCCGGACGGTCCACGCGGAGTTATATTCGGGAGGGTCGCTGGGAGAAGGTTTACAACAGTCTTCAGCCGGGCGACTTCGTTTTAATTCAGTTCGGACACAATGACATCTGCCCTATCACGGATCGCAAGGAGCGTGGTGTAATCCCCGGAACAGCAGACACCTGCCATGTCTTTAAAATGGAAAAAGATGGTCGCTACGAGGTGGTTTACAGTTTCGGATGGTATCTCAAAAAGATGATAGACGACACGCGTGAGAAAGGAGCCACACCCATCCTGCTGTCGCTCACGACACGCAACGAGTGGCCCGGGGGCAAGGTCGAGCGTCGCAACAGTTCGTATGGCAAATGGTATCGCGAGGTGGTGGCAGAAACGGGGGTTGAGTTTGTGGATGCTCATAATCTCATAGCCGACTATCTTGACAAGCACTATAAAGGCAAGGCCGATGCCGCCGAGTATTTTAAGAAAGACCACACTCACACGTCTTATAAGGGTGCAAAAAACAATGCAAAGATGATTGCAAAGGGAATTAGGGAAATCAAATCGCCCCTTTCCGCTTTTCTAAAATAGCTTCCTAAACCCTTTCACTTCCTTACAAAACCGATAGTTTTATGATAGACAGACAAACCGTAGATAAAATTAAGAGTGCCGCCAACATTGTGGAGGTGGTATCGGAGTTTGTGACACTCAGGAAATCGGGTGCCAACTATAAGGGGCTTTGTCCGTTCCATAATGAAAAAACGCCGTCTTTCTATGTGTCGCCTGCACGTGGTATTTGCCACTGCTTTGGTTGTGGCAAGGGTGGAACGCCTGTGAACTTTGTTATGGAACATGAGCAAATGACCTATCCCGAAGCTCTCAGGTGGTTGGCCAAGAAATATCATATTGAAATCAAGGAGCGTGAACTCACCGATGAGGAGAAAGAAGAACAAAGCATGCGCGAGTCGATGTTTATTGTCAACGACTGGGCTTGCAAATATTTCGAAGATTTGCTTCATCAGCACGCTGAAGGTGTGGCCATCGGCATGCAATATTTTCGCAGCCGAGGTTTTCGAGATGATGTCATCAGGAAGTTTCGGTTAGGATACGACTTGAACGACCGGTTTGCTCTTGCCCGAACCGCCCTGGAGCAGGGGTATAAGGAGGAGTATTTGCTTTCCACGGGCATTTGTTTCAAAACCGACCGCGGGGAATTGCTCGATCGTTATGCCGGGCGTGTGATTTTTCCGTGGATTGGTGTCAGCGGAAAAGTGGTGGGCTTCACCGCCCGCGTGCTTGACAGCCGTACCAAAGGCGTAAACCAGAAATATGTCAACTCCCCGGCGAGCGACATTTATCAAAAAGACCGGGAACTTTATGGCATTTGGCAGGCCAAGAGAGCCATTACCAAAGAAGATAGGGTGTTTATGGTAGAAGGGCAGGCCGACGTAATAGCCATGCATCAATGCGGCATAGAGAATGTCGTTGCCAACTCGGGTACGGCCTTGAGTTTCCACCAGATACACACCCTTCATCGCTTCACGTCGAACATCACCCTCATTTATGACAACGACCCGGCAGGCATCCATGCAGCCATGAAAGGTACCGATATGCTGCTGTCTGAGGGAATGAACCTCAAGGTGCTGCTTCTGCCCGATGGCAAAGATCCCGACGAGTTTGCCCGAGCACACACTGCCGCAGAGTTTCGGGAGTATATAGAGCAACACCAGGGCGACTTTATTCAGTTTAAGACCGACCTGCTGCTCAAGGGCGAGACCGACCCTGTCAAGCGCGCTGACGCCATCAACTCTATTGTGGAGTCCATCTCCATGGTGCAGGACCAAGTTCTGCGTGGCACATATATTCATGACTGTGCCCTGCGCATCGGCATCAATGAGCGCACACTGATCAGTCAGATGAACGCTTTTATTCGGCGACGGCGCCAAAGCAACAGTTCCACATCGCATAACCAGCAACCGCAGGATATCGGCACCGAGACAAAACAAACGGAACGTCCCATCCAAACCGTCACGCCCATGCAGCAGGCCGACAAGGTGGAGCGCATGCTTGCACAGATGGTTGTGCGGCATGGGGAGCGTTTAATACGAGATGTGAAGGCCGGCGACGGCAATTTGTACGATCTGACCATTGCTCAATACATACTCTATAACCTTGAGAATGACCATTTGGAGTTCAAGCATCAGATCTTCAATAAAATTTTGGAAGAAGCTGTGCAGATGAGTGACAACCCTGAGTTCCGGGCCGAGCCGTATTTCATTCACCATGACGATATCCAAATTAGTCAGGAGGCAGCTAAGATAGCTGCAGATCACTATCACTTCTCGCTGTCCAAAGAAGAGGAAAGCCTTAGCGAAGACGACCGCAAGGAGAACGAGGAGAAAGAAATGGAAAGACTGAGGCAACAGCTGGATCACCTGCTTCTCGACTTCCGCATGGACTATGTGGAATTTCACCTCAAAGAACTGATGACCCAGATTAAGCAAGCCTCCGGTGATGCGGAACAACTCAAAAAACTGATGGAAGAATACAGGGATATGCAAGACTTCCGCAACAAGTTGGCCAAACTGTTGGGTAGCAACATCATTGTATAGATGAAATATAGTCCTCAATAACCGTTTAAGATTGTATTGGTGACAGTGTAACCAAACCTTCCGCATTCGCAAATCCTGAGGTGTTAGATGATTGTAGTTTTCTTTACAAACACCCCTCTGTATTTCGCGAATTCAAAAACTATTTTGCTTTCGTCTGAAATTCGTGAAATTTGGATAAAATCATAGTCTGTTGATAACCAGGAATTTAGGAAAAGTGCCACATCGTACACTCTTTTGCCACCCGTCGTCCGATATCTAATAGCGTGACGGGTAGGCTTTGGACGCATGACGATTAGCCCTCTTTCACACTATGATTCAAGCCGAAACGCGACGTGATAAGATAGTCAACGCAACATTAAATAATTTTTCAGGCAAAACCAGCTCATTATCATGCCCAAAACATGGCGCGTTTTTCTCTGGATGCTCTGAAATAAGACACCCTAAAAACGGTAATCTAATTTTACATTAATTGTTAATCATTTACAAGGGAAAATTTGTGTAAGTGGAAACAAGAATGGTTATATTATATGCACATCTCAAGGTGCTGAACCAGTCTTTTATACTTCCATGGAATAGTGCTGCTTAAACTTCGGGAGGAATAAGAACCGTCGATATTGGCTAAGTTAGGGCATTTTGGTATGCGAACGGCGACAAGCAAATATTGGAGACTGTATGGCTTGCTTATCAAATCTTATGGAAAAAAAATCATTTCTTACTGAATGAATATAGATTATTGCCTTAATTTTGCAGCATAACGATATGCAATTCTTCTATATGTGTTAAAACCTAAAATAAAATAACAATGGCAAAAAGTGTATTAGAGGGTCGTGAAGACTTAAGAAAAGCTGTGTACGAGGTAGCCGAGGTGGCTGGCTATCTATGGCAGAATGGCTGGGCAGAGCGCAATGGCGGAAACATAACGGTGAACGTCACGGAGTTTGTCGACGAGCAGATAAGACAGCTTGCTCCCATTTCTGAGGTGAAACAGATAGGTAGCACCCTGCCTTATCTGAAGGGTCAGTATTTCTATTGCAAGGGCACCGGTAAGCGCATGCGTGACCTTGCCCGCTGGCCAATGGACAATGGTTCTATCATTCGTATTCTCGATGATTGTGCAAGCTATGTTATCATTGCCGACAATCCCGTGCAGCCCACATCGGAGCTACCCTCCCACTTGGCTATCCACAACCGCCAAATTGAGAAGGGATCGGGCTATAAGGCTACTGTCCACACGCACCCTATCGAGCTAATTGCGATGAGCCACACCAAGAAATTCCTCAAGAAGGACGTGCTGACCAAATTGCTCTGGAGCATGATACCCGAGACCAAGGCTTTTTGTCCGCTGGGGCTTGGCATAGTGCCTTATAGCCTGCCGGGCAGTAACGACATGGCTCGGAGGACTCTCGAAGAACTTGAGGAGTATGATGTGGTGATGTGGGAGAAGCACGGAGTTTTTGCCATGGATAAAAACGTGAACGCTGCGTTCGACCAGATCGATGTGCTTTCCAAGAGTGCTAAGATCTACATGGCTGCCAGAACCATGGGGTTTGAACCTGATGGGATGAGCGATGAGCAGATGCAGGAGCTGACAAGGGAGTTTGGTTTGCCGAAGTAATCATTCAGAGACCTCTGCTGCATGAGCAAAGGGCATGTCTCTTGAAATTTGGCAGTACAACCCAGAAGCATAGGGATTGGCGGCTTGAAATATTGGAACATGACCTAAAAATCACTATCTTTGTGATATGGGAATGGATAAAGCTCTGAATCTCTATCCTTTGTTGCGCATTGCGCTGATGTTTATAGTGGGCATCGTCATTGGTGAGACGTATGGCGAATGCTTGCCCTTGTGGCTGTGGCTTGGTCTGACGGCTGCCATGGCGGGGGCTGGTCTGGGTGTGCGTAGGAAATACGAGGCAGGGCAGGGCCTATGCATCATGGCGGGTGTGCTGTTCTTGGGCATCGCGCTTGTCAGTTGGCACAACAGCCTGTTGGCAGTGCCCCTGTCGGGAACGGTACAGAAATACCAAGCCATTGTGGCGAGCGAGCCAAGGGAACAGGGGAAAACCATGAGTTGCGACCTTGTTGTTACGCAAATCGATCATCGTGTTTTGGCCCGCCCCATCCATGTGAAGGCGAGGATTCTAAAAGACACTATCGACCGCAGGTGGCAGCGCCTGCATGTGGGTGACGGCATAGTGGCTTGGTCGGTGTTCGAACCTCCAACCTCGTTCTATTTGGAAAGCAACTTCAACTATGTGCGGTGGTTGCGCACACATGGTTTTGTGGCTCAGACTTTTATTTATTATCGCAACTGGAAGAAGGCTGCTGTAAGTACAGCCCGGTTATCCCGATTTGAGTGCGTCAAGATACGGGCGATGAAGCTGCGGAACTTGATGTTGGAGCGATACCGGCAGTTGGGGCTGGATCAAGGGCAGTATGCGGTGGTGGCGGCAATGACTTTGGGCGATAAAAGCGGGCTTACCCGAGCGATGAAAGAGGATTATTCCGTTTCGGGAGCGTCGCATGTGCTGGCACTTTCAGGGCTTCATTTAGGCATTATTTATGCCATTCTCACACTGATATTGGGTCGGTGGAAACGTTGGCAATGGTTTGCGCAGGCGGTTGTATTGTCGGCTATATGGATGTATGTGGTGCTTGTAGGGTTGCCCACGAGTGCCATCCGTTCGGCCACCATGCTCACCGTATATTCTGTTTGCATTGTGTTGGGACGTCAGCGTGCATCTGTCAACACGCTTGCCTTTGCGGCTTTGGTTATGCTTGTGGCCAATCCGCTCAACCTTTGGGATGTGGGATTTCAGATGTCGTTTATGGCCGTATTGGGCATTCTGGTGTATTATCGTCCCATTTACCATGCACTGACCTTGCAGAATACAGCCGTGCGATGGTTATGGGGGCTTACGGCAGTATCGCTATCGGCCCAGATTGGCACGATTCCGTTGGTGATGTATTATTTCGGTCGGTTTTCCTGTTATTCTCTTCTTGTCAATATCATCGTTGTTCCTGCGGCCACCCTGATACTCTATGGTGCGGTGCTGATGTTGCTGACCATGCCTGTGGTGGCCATTCAAAAATTGGTTGCTATGGCCATGGTGTATGTTTCCGGGTTTCTCAATACGTTGCTTAGCCATATTGCCCGATTGCCGGGAGCAAGCATCGAGGGTATACGTATCAACAGTGTGCAGCTATACCTTATTTATATAGTAATACTCTCTGTTACGGTTCTTGCCTATTATGCCATGAAAATAAGGCATCAGAAACGATTGGATGCGTTTTATGAGGAATGAAAAGGCAAGCAGGGGGCAGAGGATAAAGGAGAGTTCGGTAATCTATCACCGTAGGTTGAATGGTTTTTGACAAGGACGACATCTTGATATTTAAGAGAAAACACGCTGCCCATACGGTATATAGTCAGACCGTATGGGCAGCGTGTTGTGTTGTTTTTGGTTCTATTGCTCGGGGAAGTGCTGATAAACTTTCAGTCCATATTCCCCGGCGAGTGCATAGGCATATTCCATAATGCCGGCCAAGGTGTGCTCGTAGTTTACCCATTCCTTGTTTCTCAGGAAGAAATACAGCTCTACGGGCAGCCCACTTGCGGTGGCTTCTTTTTGTCGCACCATGAGTGTCATTTGGTTGTTGATGGCAGGGTTGTTTTTCAGATAGTCTTCCATGTCTTGGCGATAGCGCGACATGTTAGTCTCCTCCTGACCTTCGCCTGCGAACTTAATGCTGCGTATGTCGAAAAGAATATTGCGGGTGACGCGCCTCCCGTCGGCGTCCTGCATGCCTTTCCAGTTTTGGAAAGACCCGTTGACCAATGTGATAGGTGATACGGTGACGATAGTATTGTCAAAGTTCTGCACCTTGACAGTGGTAAGGCTCATCTCGATGACGTTG
The DNA here is from genome assembly GCA_964450065.1 of uncultured Prevotella sp. Lineage (GTDB taxonomy): Bacteria > Bacteroidota > Bacteroidia > Bacteroidales > Bacteroidaceae > Prevotella. The sequence continues at coordinate 10,875 of CAYVGR010000046.1, forward strand.
CCGTCGGCCGAGGTCGAGGGAACGGTTATCCAGTCGCCCACGTGCAGCATGTCGGCCGAGGTGAGACGAATGCCGGCCACCAAGCCTTCGATGGTGTCTTTGAAGACCAACATCAGAATGGCCGATGTTGCGCCCAGTCCGGCCAGCAGGGTAAGCGGACTGCGGTCGATGATGATGGCAATGATGATGATGACAGCAATGAAAATAACGATAACCTGTAACAGTCCACAAAACGACACAATGTACTGGCGCAGGTTTGTGCCTTGGCCGTTGCGCACTTGTTTCAAGCTGTTGATGATTGCAATAATGAGGTTTACTGTGGCAATGGTGGCGTAAATGGCTGTAAGGCGGTTGAAAACTTCTTGAACAACAGGGAATTCAAAAAAAATGATGGGTAGCAGTTGCCATACCACGAGGGCAGGAACAATGCCACAGGCTGCCAGAAGCACGGGGCGATCGAAGAGTATGTCGTCCCACTTGGCTGAGGTTCGATGCACAATTTTTTCTACAATAGGGACGAGGAGGCGTCGGCAGAGGCTGTAAGCTATCCATGCCAGAACCAACACAAGGGCTATCATCACGCTGTGACGCACCCAAGTGATGGCACTGCCTGAAAGACCGCACATTTTAATTAAACTCTCAATGTAAGATACGATAATTTCCATAAATTTTTCTTTTAGTTAATATGTGAATATTACTGTGGGCTGCACAGTATTGAGCATACTTTGTCTTGAAACTTGCGGCCATTCTTCCCGTGCATCACACCCTGGTTGATGATGCTGAAGCAGAGCCGATGCCCGTTGGCGGCGGTAAGATAACCGCATAGCGAGCTGATTCCCGTCAGGGTTCCCGTCTTGGCCCGAACGTTGCCGCGCGTAAACTGGGAACGCATCCTGCGGTGCAGGGTTCCGTCTTGTCCGGCAATGGGGAGCGAAGGCAGGAGATGATTGTAGATATTCTCGTTTTCGTAAGCATAGCGCAGAAGGCGTACTTCCAATTCTGCACTGACGTAGTTGTATAGCGACAGTCCTGAGCCGTCGGCAAACCGATAGCGCGATCCGTCGAGTCCTAATTTGTTGACAAGCTGCTTGATCATGGCTCTCGCGCTTTTGGCAGAGGCCGGATGATTGCCAGTGGAGGCAGCAAGCTGATAAAACATGGCTTCGGCATATAGGTTGTCGCTTTCTTTCATCATGCGCATGAGAATTTGATCGATGGTGTGGAATCGGCGCACTATGCAGCTGACCTCATGGGGCTTGCGCTTCTCGCCGATAGCCCCTGTGATATAGATTCCTATCTTGCGGAGTTCGGTATAGAACCGCTCCATGAACTGGTCTTTGCGTGAGATGAGTAGCGGTGACAGCACGGGGTTGTCGTCGTCCCAACACCAGCCCTCGCCAAACATATTCTGGTCTTTCATAGTTTTATCCGAGTAGATGTTGCCGCGAATCGTGTCGATGCCCATTTTATGCAGTCCCTCCACAAAGGCACGCATATCATCGGTGTTGAAACGGGGGTCGAATCCCCCCACACAGTAGACGTCACCATTGAGTACGCAACTGTCTACCTGCCCCGTATAACATAGCTCTGTCTTAAACTGATAGCTGCCACCAAGGCGGTCGAGGGCTGCGATGGCAGTGATGGTCTTCATGGTTGAGGCCGGTCGCATGAGCTGGCGTTCGTTGAACCGATAGATGGCAGAGTCGGCATCGAGATCCCATATCATGAGTCCGAGCT
>CAYVGR010000047.1:0-12373 GCA_964450065.1 uncultured Prevotella sp.
CATCACATCATCGTTATGATCCCCTTTCATACTATGGAGAATTGAGGGCAAATATGTTTTGCCGGGCTCAGTTCTCCTTTTTTAAATGAAACTTATTGCCCTGTGGAACGAGGTTTCATGGGCAGGGAATATAACAAAAGATAATAGGCATGTTTAGTGGTATCGTAGAAGAGATGGCAACAGTAATAGCCATCAACAAGTATCAGGAAAATATTGATCTCACCTTGAGATGTTCGTTTGTCGACGAACTCAAGATCGACCAGAGCATAGCTCATAATGGTGTTTGTCTCACGGTGGTGGGTATAGAAGGCGACACTTACACCACAACGGCGATGAAAGAAACGCTTGAGCGCTCTAATCTCGGACTCCTGAAAGTTGGTGATAAAGTGAATGTGGAACGGTCTATGATGATGAATGGCAGGCTCGATGGCCACATAGTGCAAGGACATGTGGACCAAACGGCTCGCTGCGTGGGCATGGAAGATGCCAATGGGTCTACCTATTTCACATTTGAATATTCCCTCGACAAGGCCATGGCACGCCGTGGATACTTTACGGTCGACAAGGGATCGGTAACTGTGAATGGCGTGTCGCTTACGGTTTGCGAGCCGACCGACAACAGTTTCAAGGTGGCTATCATTCCTTATACGCTTGAAAACACCAATTTTTGCGCTATACAGGTAGGGAGTGTGGTCAACATAGAGTTTGATATTTTGGGCAAGTATATTGCTCGTCTCCAAGATTTTTCATAAACAGACAAGTGTGCAAGAAATATAGGTAGAAGAGTGTTACAATGCTCGCTTTTCAAACAGTAGAGTCATGTAACATTTTCCCCTAATCATTGTTAATTTTTGATGTTGACATATACTTTTTCCTTGTTCAATCAGTCAAACAACCAAATATGATCATCAATCGATAGTATATGAATAAATCATTTGTGGTATTAGCCATTGCCTTTTTGCTTGTTGGTTGCCCGATAGCAACGGAAGCTAAGCAGTGGACATTGCAAGAGTGTATCGAATATGCCTTGAGCAACAACATCTCACTCAAGAAGACCAATATCCAACGCTTGAGCGCCATTGAAGACATGAAGCAGAGCCAGGCAGCTTTATTGCCATCGCTTTCGGCGTCTACGTCGCAGAACGTGTCGTACAGTCCATGGCCGGAAACCGGTAGCTATATGGTGGCCGGTGATAAAGTGCAGGCCAGTGTGGACAAGGTTTATTACAATGGATCGTATGTAGTGAGTGGCAGTTGGACAGTGTGGAACGGTGGTCGGAACCGAAATCAGGTACGGGCAAACAGGATCGTTGCTGACCGGGCTGCGCTCGACAGTGCTATCACGGCCAATAGCATACAAGAGCAGATAGCTCAGCTCTATGTTCAGATATTGTATTCAAAAGAGGCTGTTAATGTAAACAAGCAGACTCTTGAAACATCGAGGAAAAATGAGGAACGAGGTCGAGAGTTTGTTCATGTTGGAAGCATGAGCAAGGCCGATTTAGCACAGCTTACAGCCCAACGAGCCCAGGACGAATACGCACTGGTGCAGGTGGAAAGTAATTTAAGGGATTATAAGCGACAGCTGAAGAAGCTGTTGCAAATTACAGACCAGGAAGAGTTCGATGTGGTGGTTTCGCAAACAACAGATGACCTTGCCTTGCAAAACATTCCTGAAGTAACATTGGTATATGAAAATGCATTGAACAGCAGACCAGAGATTAAGAATGCCATGCTCGGAATTAAGAGCAGTGATTTGAACATCAAGATTGCAAAGGCTCAGAAGCTCCCTACTATTGCAGCCAATGTCGGTGTAGGAACCAATACGACGTCGATCAGTAAGAATGCGTGGGGGTCGCAGATGAAATATAACTTTGGTGTGAATGGCGGTTTCTCGGTGACTGTGCCCCTTTTCGATAACCGACAGACCAAAACGGCTGTAAATAAGGCTATATTGGCCAAGCAAAACTATGAGTTAGATCTAAGGGATCAGCAAACCATCCTTTATTCTACGATAGAAAACTATTGGCTGCAGGCCGTGAACAACCAAGAGCAATTCAAGACTGCCAAGGTAAGTACGCAAAGTGCACAGGTGAGTTATGAACTTCTAAGTGAGCAGTTTCGGCAAAACCTTAAAAACATCATCGAGCTGATGAATGGTAAAGATGCTTTGATGAAAGCACAACAGGCAGAGTTGCAAGCCAAGTATCTTACGATACTGAACATTGATATGTTGAAATTCTACCAGAACGGCACGCTGAAATAAGGAGCGGGCATTCATCAAAAATAAGTATTTATATACCATTTACCCATGTGTGCGCACATGGGTAAATTAGTTTTATAAGGAAGCTATTTTATAGTTTACAGAAACTATACAGTGGCCGAAAGGAGGACAGTTAGATAGCTAATTTTTTTAGAATATCTGCCATTTTTTGCTTGGTTTCAATCTTGGTTGGAACCAAAGGAAGACGTAGAATGTTCTCTATCATGCCCATGTCATTCAACAAGGCCTTTACTCCGGCCGGATTGCCGTCTACAAACAACAGACTGTATAACTCTGTAAACATGTGGTGTATCTTCCGGGCGGGCTCATATTCTCCGTTGAATTCGAGACGGATCATGCGGGAGAACTGCTTGGGAAGGGCATTGCCAATCACCGATATAACCCCTGCCGCACCACTGGCTACCATAGAAAAGGTGAGAGCGTCGTCGCCACTGATCACATCAAAGTTGTCCGGTTTGTTCTTAATAATTTCGTCTATTTGCTCTAAACTGCCCGAGGCCTCTTTGGTGGCAACAATATTAGGGCAGTCTTTGGCTATTCTTACAGTTGTGGCCGAAGTCATATTGACACCGGTTCGGCCGGGTACGTTATACATGACAATGGGCAGGGGGCTTGCTGCTGCAATGGCCTTGAAATGCTGATACAGTCCTTCCTGGGAAGGCTTGTTATAATAAGGGCAGATGCTCAATATGCCATCAATGCCACTCCAGTTTGTTTCCTTGATTTCCTTGATGACGGCAGCGGTGTTGTTTCCACCACAATATTTCAGAATGGGGACGCGTCCGCGAACCACGTCTTTGATGAGATTTGTAATGTTGGTCTTCTCTTCGTTAGTCAGACAGGGATTCTCGGAGGTGGTGGCCAAAATACATAAAAAGTCGGTACCATTATCAAGCTGATACTCAACAAGCCTTTTCAAAGCCTTGTAATCTACCTCTCCGTCATTGGTAAAAGGAGTAACTAAGGCTACGCCTAACCCTTTGAAAATATTTTGTGCCATACGATTTTATTGAAAAATTATATTGATGGTCCTTGAATTACAAATTGGATACAAAGTTAATGGTTTAGTTTCAATTTGCAAAATACTAAGCAAAAAACAATCAATAAATTTATAATATTCCAATATTTGTCAGAATATTTATATCTGGCAGCATGCCATTATCTTTTATCAGGGTTTTTCCGTGTGTAAAATAGAATTACCGTTTTGGGACGATTTTTTTCGGAGCAAATAGAGAAAAACACGCCATCTTTTGATTAATAAAATCTGTCAAAATTATTGGAAAAAATCAATGACCGTGCGTTTACTATCTCATCACACGGCGTTTTAGGCTTCATCATCGTGCGAAAGAAATCTTTTCACAGTCTGTTTAAGGTTTTATCACACTGCCATTCGATATGTAATCGCATGCGATAAAAATGGGGTCAAAGTGGCGATTTTAATAAGTGTTTGAAAATTAGCTGGTTGTAAACTTTGGCATATTTGGCGTATTTCGAACTGAGCTAAGTTTATTTTTGAATATGCGACGTATGGAAGCTTGTTTGTCAAGAAAAATATGAGAATTTTATTTCATTTTTTCTTTCTCGATCTAAAGAAGGATCTCCAGGTGTCGAAATCTCTTTTGATGATGAATCCCATGCCTTGTGTGTTCAGAGAGTTACGTGTAAAGTATCGGTCATTGGTCTTGTTGTACACATGTATGCTCAGGTTGCCACTGGGGGTGATGAGGTAGCGCAGGTCGAAGTCGCCAATAAATGATGCTGCAGCAGGATTGTTATTGTCTCGATATCCAAATTGCCCGTCAAACAGCAAGCGGTTGTTGAGCAAGCGCCCACTCAGCAGCCCTTCATACTCAGCATTGTTCCACCCCTCGTCGCCCGGAGAGATGTTGGCTCCAAAGTTCCAGTTGTTGCTTTTCACTACTGAACCTAATACTGAATTGATTTGCTGGCTAACCTGTCCACTTAAAATGCTTTGCATGGCCAAACTTGTGCGGTTGTCAGCATTATTGGTTCCGGCATTGTTGGTTCCTTGCGGATAAAAGCGTCCCACGGCCAGCAGATAGAGCACTTGCTGGTTCATTTCTTCCTCACTGTTTATCAAGCTATATATCATTTGTTTGACATCGGTCCCAATGGTAGGCATGTCCAAATCGAACTCTATTTTGGGCGCGCCAGGCGTACCGGTGATATTCATGATGCAGTTCACTTTGATGTTATTTCTGGAGAAACTGCGTCCAATTTCTAAGTCAGAAAGGCTTACGGAGTTGAGCACGTATTGTGCATTGAGATTCAAATTTGCATCTGCGGGATCTCCACCAAACGTAATGCTGCTGCCCTGGGCAAAGTTAAAGTCTTTCTTGATGATATTTTGTATGGTTAGTTTATATACCCCATGGTTTATCAGATAGTTGCCAAATATATCCACATCACCTTTATTATAATAGGAGGCACGTATCGAGCCTGACCCGTTAAGCGCTATATAATCGCCCGTTGACTTATCCATGATAATCTTCAGGGTAGCATCCGGAGTGGTGTTGATAAGGAAGTTGATGTGTATGTCGGTAGGAATATCTGCTACGTTGGTGTTTTCGGCAATGTGGCCGGCGTCGGCATGTTGCGTGTATGTGGTTGGCATTGCGATGTTTGCAGAGTCTCTCGATACCCAGTGTATAAACTCTTGCGAGCCTATGGCATCGGGAGATGATATGTCGTAAATGATTTGCGAGCCTTGTTCGGGCGTTACGTTGACATCAATGTTGACCTCTCCGGAGCCACCTTTGATATTCACGTCGCCCGTTCCATAAACCGTTCCATAGAACGTGCTGCCGTAAGTAGGTTTTTCGTCGTATGCCAGCAGGTGGTCGGCCTGAATGTTGATGTCGTATCTCAGATTAGATAAATTGTCGTGATATAGGCTTCCTGTCACCACTCCCATATTGCCATTGCGGTCGTAAATAATGTCGTTTGGAAATTGAATTTCATCGATTAGGCAACGTATGGTATCGTTACGGAGCACGTAGGTGGTGCCGAGTGGTGTAATGTTTAGTCTGCCATTAGCTATAAGTTCACCCGTGAGATTGATATGTCCCATGTCGCCCCAAATGCGTACCGCACCGTTTGCCGTGATGTCTATATGGTCCATGAAACTCTCACAGAATGTGCCAACAAACTCTCCTCGGGTGTTATCGGCATTGATATCCAAGTCGATATAGTTTCGTTTGGGCGAAACATAGCCTTTTATGGTTGTGGTGCGCAATAGTGGCGCAGCCTTGGCTACCTGCATGGTATCGACGGCCTCTGCGTTGATGTTAATCTGTTCTGATTCCCTATCCCAATCAATGTCTGCATGAAGCGTACCCATTCGACCATTCTGGAAACGGAAATCGCTGACCCGAAGCTGTCCTTTTGCTTTGGGTTCTCCAAACAATGCCGACAGGTATGCCCTGCCGGAGGCACGCCCACTGAACTCTACGGCATGGAAGTTTACCAGATTAAGGATGTAGTTCACGTTTACATCATTCAGGTCTATCATCAGTGAGTCATGGACATTCTTGGTCGTTATACCATTGACCTTGATATGCTGATGCCCACCTGTAATGGCGAAATTGTTTACTTCTAACTGATTTTTGCTGTATACAATATTGGAGGGATGTATCGTGAAAGTGCTGTCACCAATATTGATGTTCGACTCTTGTATGGCCAAGTGAGCCTGAGCCTGCCCTTCGTTGTCTCTTGTGAACTCTACAATGGAATTGAGTTCTCCCGACAGTCGGTGATTGCGGGCGTGGTTATCCAATGTCAATATGGAGACGAGTTGGTCGTTGCTCGCTGATGCTTCCAACCTGTATTCCACCCCAATACCATCTGTGTCCATTCTCATGGCACTGATATCGGCATTCAGGTTGTCATTGAGTGAGTTGATAACTACCGATACTTTCTTGTAGTGTTTGTCGTTATATACGATGTTCGGGATAAAGATATTGGCATCAATATTATCCGTCTCGCTTTTCAGGTCTCCGGAAATGTGTACCGGCCCAGTGAACTCGATAGGTATATGAAGAAGTTCGCGTAACCAGTCACTGCGCTTGACGGTTGCTTTCAGACTGAAATTGTTGGCTTGCGTCTCTCTGAACCGGATGGGGGAGAGTAGCTGAATGCTCGGCAGTTTCTTTAAAATGACATTCTTGATGCTCTGTGTGAATGTACTGTAGTCGAAGCGACCAGTCAGCTCGGCTTCGGCAAAGTCGCTGCGTAATGTGAGGTGGTGTCCCTGTTTGTTGTTTCCGGCTTGCAAAGAGAGGGAGTCGAGTCTGTATTCGCTTTCGTGAGTTTTTTTTGTAAAGTCAGTGATATTTAATATCCCCTTGGCAGTGTTCAGGCTGTTCCCTGTGAATGATGCAACCACGTTGCCACTATAGGTGGCGTTGCTCTGTTCGCTTTTTAGCAAATGTACGGCAGCCGGATTAACATGCTTGACTTCGGCAGTGAGGTTGGCCGACCTGTTTTTGCTGTTTGTGTTGAGCGATCCGTTAAGGTCGGCTATAAGGTTGGGGTCGTCTATGTTCAGTCTCCCGTCGAGCAAACCATTGTCGTAACTGCCATCGACGGTTATGTTACGGTAGCTGTATTGGTTGTAGTCTATCTGTTGGATTGTGCCTTTTGCCTTATATTTCTTTTGTTTTACATGACCCTCAACATGGATGATGGTGGATAAATTGCCAAATTTATTGTCGTCGAGTATCTGCCCCATGTTGAGCCCCTGGGTATCTATGTGCCCGGCAAACCTATCGTTGTTTATTTTTGCTGTTATTTTGGCGTTGCCTGCTCCGGAACGGAGGGTGCCTTGGGTATTGAAGTTTCTGCCGTGGCCGATTATTTGTCCTCGGTAGTTAATGTTGTTCATTCTCCCGATGGCATCGGGTATGTTGCCGGCCAACAATTTCAGACCGTTCTCATTAATGGTAAGATTGGTAATGTTGGCATTCCATTGGGGCGTTCGATTCAAGGAATGGGCAGAGCCTGAGAGTGACAGCCGGATGTTAGCCGGAGAGTTTATTGTTAGTGTAGCTCCCTCCCGGGGCACTGTTATATCAAGGTTTTGGAGTCGCAGGCTCGTGTTGCTGCCCGAGAAAACAGAGCTTATGACAACTGGGCTTGAAACATTAGTGAGCTTAGAACTGAAACTCCTTAAATCCTTGGGATATATGTATGATTCCTGAATGCTGCCGCTGAATTGAAGTGTGGAGGGATTAATCTTTTTCTCATCATACCTGTATGTTGCAGTGATGTTGCCTAACCGAAGTTGCGAAGACGGCATGAGCAGTTCAAAATCGTTCAGCACGGCTTTTTGCTTGTTAGCCACCAATTTGAAGGTGAGCGATTTGATGTTGAGGCCTGAAGCCTCTGTCAGTGATAGTCTCTTGAGTTTGAGGTTGATAGAATCGTCTCTCAAGGTATTCAGAGAGATGTGTGAACTGAGATTTTTGACGTGCAGATGATGAATGTCAAACAACGGCTTACGAGGCATGTCGAGCTGCTTGTAGCTAATGTCTCCACGCCTGATGATTAAGCTTTTGATTTCTAAATTAAGCAGCTTATGCTTTGTGGTGTCCTTGGAAGCAAGAGAGTCGAGTGCGAATTGAAAGTTGGGTTTGCTTTGAACAGTTTCTTTATAGAAGTTGGCCTTTAATCCAAAGAGCTGGGCTGAAGTTATTGAGATGTGACCCTGAAGCAGGGCTATATAGTCTACTTTGGCCGAAACACGTACGGCTTGCAACATATTCTGCCCTTTTTGGTCTTCTAAGCTTACATCATCAATAATGATTCTGTTGAACAATCCTAAATTCACACGACCAACATCCACCTTTGTATTTAGCTTATGAGACAGTGCGTCGGCTACCTGAGAACCTATATACGATTGTACGACAGGTAGGTTTGCAAGGAGCGAAACGGCTAAATACAGGCCCACCACGACCCATATTAGGATGTTGATGCTATGTTTTATTGTCTTCAATTTGATATGCAAATTTAGGTAAAATGAGCCCAATCAGGAAATAAAAGCAAAGTTTTTATCACATTTAGGTTATTTTTGAGTAATTTTGCAACAACGAGAAAACTAAGGCTCTTAAAGTAGGTACACTCAATATTATATTATCAATTTACAATTATGGATTTTCTATGGCAAATGTAATTAAGTTGCGAAAAGGCTTGAATATAAACTTGAAAGGTAAAGCCAGAGAAAAGAAGGTGACGACACAAGGCTCTCAGGAGTATGGTCTTATGCCTGAGTTCTTTGTTGGCGTTACTCCAAAGGTCGTTGTCAAGAAAGCAGATCGCGTGCTTGCCGGCGACCCTTTGTTCGTTAACAAGGCATGTCCGGAAGTCATATTCTCTTCTCCTGTAAGCGGAACGGTTACGGAAGTCTTGCGGGGAAAACGTCGCAAGGTGCTTTGTGTCAAGATAACGGCTGATGAACAACAAGAGTATCACGATTTTGGAATTAAGGATGTTGAATTGCTTGATGCCGACCAAGTGAAGCTGGCTTTGCTTGAGGCAGGCCTTTTTGGCTATATCAACCAACTGCCATACGCGGTTTCGACCACTCCGGATACCACTCCTGAGGGCATCTTTATTTCTGCTTTGCGCGACATGCCTTTGGCTGGTGATTTCGAATTTGAACTTCAGGACAATGAGCAAGCTTTCCAAGCGGGTATTACTGCACTCTCTAAAATTGCGCCGGTGAATCTCGGCATCGGTGCCGGACAAACAGCCAAGGCACTTACCGAAGTGCGTAACGCGACAGTCAACGTGTTTGACGGACCATGCCCGGCAGGCAATGTCGGTGTTCAGGTGAATCATTTGTCACCGGTCAATAGGGGAGAAGTGGTTTGGACAGTAGACCCGACGGCCGTGATTTTCTTTGGTCGTTTGTTCCTGACCGGTAAGGTAGACTTGCGTCGCACGGTAGCGGTGGCCGGAAGTCAGGTGACTGAACCTGCTTACACCGATGTGCTTGTAGGTACACCTCTTAGCGATATCTTGAAGGGAAAACTCGTTAAGTCAGACCACATCCGTGTTATCAATGGCAATCCCCTGACGGGTGTTGCGACCGGACTCGATAGTTATCTTGGTGCCCATACGTCTGAAATCACGGTTATTCCTGAAGGAGACGACAAGAATGAGATGTTGGGTTGGATACTTCCGCGTACGAATGACTTCTCGGTGTCTCGTAGTTATTTTACATGGTTGCAGGGAAAGAAGAAAGAATATGACCTTGATGCCCGTATCAAGGGTGGGGAACGCCATATGATTATGAGTGGGGAATACGATCGTGTGTTGCCTATGGATATTTATGGTGAGTTCCTTATCAAGTCGATTATCGCAGGCGATATAGACAAACAAGAACAGCTCGGCATCTACGAAGTGAGTCCGGAAGACTTCGCTTTGGCAGAGTTTGTGGATTCTTCCAAACTTCCTTTGCAGAAGATCGTGCGTGATGGGTTGGACATTCTCCGCAAGGAAAACGCATAAGTCGTTCTTATTCTAAAGCATATAAATTATTAATTTGCAAAAATGAGTTCATTAAAGAAATATTTAGAAAGCATCAGGCCTCACTTTGAGGAAGGTGGCAAGCTCCATGCTTTTCATAGCATATATGATGGATTCGACACTTTCCTGTTCGTGCCCAATGAGACATCGAAGTCGGGAGTGAGCATCCACGATGCCATAGATTCGAAGCGTATCATGAGCCTTGTGGTTCTCGCAGTGATACCGGCCATGCTCTTTGGTATGTATAATGTGGGCTATCAGAATGCATTGGCTGCTGGCAAGTTGGCCGAAACAGGCTTCTTCGCCTTGTTTTTTTATGGCTTTTTAGCTGTGTTGCCCAAGATTTTGGTCAGTTATATTGTAGGATTGGGCATTGAGTTTGCTTGGGCACAATGGAAGAAAGAGGAGATTCAAGAAGGTTACCTCGTGTCGGGCATCCTTATTCCCCTGATTATTCCAGTGAACACCCCGTTGTGGACGCTTGCTCTCGCAGTAGCTTTCTCCGTTATTTTGGTGAAGGAGATATTTGGCGGAACGGGGATGAATATCTTCAATGTAGCCATTGCCGCGCGTATGTTCCTGTTTTTCTCTTATCCCGGCCAGATGACCGGCGATACGGTTTGGGTGGCACAGGAATCTATTTTTGGTTTGGGCTACACGCTTCCCGACACATTTACGGCTGCCACTCCCTTGGGCGAGATTGCTGTTAATCACGTCACCACTGCGTCATTGTCTGATATATTTTTCGGGTTTATTCCCGGGTCTATTGGTGAAACATCGGTCATTGCCATTGCCTTAGGTGCCATTCTGTTGTTGTGGACAGGCATTGCAAGTTGGAAAATCATGCTTAGCGTGTTTGTTAGTGGTATTGCAATGGCATTAGTTTTTACTGCAACCGGTTCAACCACCATTCCTTGGTATGAGCATCTCGTGTTAGGAGGTTTCTGTTTTGGTGCTGTCTTTATGGCTACTGACCCCGTAACATCGGCACGTACAGAGGTCGGCAAGTGGATTTACGGGTTCTTTATCGGAGCCATGACTATCATTGTTCGTGTGATGAACCCCGGCTACCCAGAGGGAATGATGCTTGCTATTTTCTTCGGTAATATGCTAGCTCCGCTCATCGATTATTGTGTGGTAGATTTCAACATCTCCAAACGTGCCAAGCGTGCAGCAAATAAATAAGGAAAACAAGGTATGAAAACAAATTCAAATTCTTATACTATTATTTACTCTGTTGTCTTGGTGGTCGTCGTTGCCCTTTTGTTGGCAGTGATATTTCAGGTGCTCAAGCCACAACAGGATATCAATGTAGCGCTTGATAAGCAAAAGCAGATTCTCTATTCCCTGAACATTCGTGGTCTTGACGATGAGTCGGCAGCAGCCAAGTATAAAGAGGTGGTTGTGGCAGATCAAATTCTTGATGAGAATGGAACAGTTGTCGAATCGGGTAGTCAAGGCGGTACATCTGCCGGTTTTACGCTCAACTCTGCTGACTACAAGGCTGGTCGCCTGGCGCTTTATGTCTGTAAGGTTGAAGGTCAAACCAAATATGTTATCCCCGTTTATGGCATGGGCTTGTGGGGACCTATCAATGCCTTCGTTGCATTGAACGAGGACAAAGCTACGGTTTTCGGTGCATACTTCGATCATGAGGGTGAGACGGCCGGGCTGGGAGCTGAAATCAAGGACAACTTGGATTGGCAACGACAGTTCCAGAATAAGAAACTCTTTAAGGAAGGAGATAACACGGAGATTGCGTTATCTGTTGTCAAGAGAGTCGACGACCCCACAACACAGGTGGATATTGTTACCGGAGCCACACTGACATCCGATGGTGTCACCAATATGTTTAAGGAGGGTTTTGGTAAGTATATGAAATTCTTAAATGCAAAATAAAGACTATGGCATTATTTTCAAAACAGAACAAAGAAGTGCTGAAAACCCCACTCAACCTGGATCACCCTGTTCTTGTTCAGGTGCTTGGAATTTGTTCGGCATTGGCTGTGACATCACAACTGAAACCATCTGTTGTGATGGGACTTGCGGTAACGGTTATTTTAGCTTTTTCTAATGTGATTATTTCAATTCTCCGCAACACCATTCCTATGCGAATCCGCATCATCGTACAGTTAGTGGTGGTGGCAGCCTTGGTAACTATTGTGAGTCAGGTGCTCAAGGCTTTTGCCTATGATGTGAGTGTGCAACTTTCTGTATACGTAGGACTAATTATTACAAACTGCATTCTGATGGGTCGCTTAGAGGCGTTTGCCATGATGAACAAGCCCTGGCCGAGCTTCCTCGATGGAATTGGCAACGGTTTAGGCTATGCTTTCATTTTGGTCATGGTAGGTTTTGTTCGCGAGCTTTTTGGTCGCGGATCGCTTTTCGGAGTTCAGGTTTTCCCTCAGAGTTTCTATGATTTTGGTTATATCAACAATGGTATGATGACCATGCCAGCCATGGCCTTGATTCTCGTGGGGTGTATTATTTGGGTTCATCGTGCTTATTTCTATAAAGAAGAGGACAATAAATAATTAT
>CAYVGR010000048.1:0-2825 GCA_964450065.1 uncultured Prevotella sp.
GCCTTTTTTATGCAATAAATTCAACCTCAAAGTCTAAATCCGAAACTTGAGTAATATATAACGCCTTGCCTTATTGAAGAAGTTTCGACGGCTATGCCCCACACCTTCAATGAATTTTTGACAATCTATTATATAGTCATATCCAAGATAATTCTTTATCTGGTGATAGCCAGCATGCGTGCCTTTATGATGTTCAAAGGCAAAACCAATATAAACTAATTTGTTCATTTCTTAATAATGATTTTTTAAGATTAGGGCTGACGCTTAATGTCCTCCTCCAATCGTTCTATTAATTTTATGGAAATCTTAGGATTCACCTTGCGACAAAGAATGCACCACTGCTACGGATGTCGTCATACTCATCCATATTAAGTATAAGCGGGCCACCAGGGCGAATACGGCTACTATCTTGTTTTTCCCAATTGATGTAGCGCAAAGAGTTGCGGCGATGGATATGCAGCTCGTCGATATGTGGAAAGAGCAAGGTGTGAAAAATAAGTTCGTCGCAACACGATGTCATATGGAAACGATTGAAAAAAATGGGTTGCTCACATTCTGCTCTCAATACATATTCCACCACTGTATTGTGCCACGTAAACCAGTTCCATCCGGCTCGTATATTTGGTATTTGAGGACGCAGCATTACCATGTTGTTTATTATTCCAAATGCACGGCACGCTATTTTTACTAACAGAGAGCCACGATGGGTAATGTCTGTAAAACAGTATCGACGAAAACGGTCTTGGTATTTCTTATGTTTCCAAATCTCATGTTCCTCATCGGTGTCGAATGTCATAAAACTTTCACCGCAATGTGACTCGAAATATGTGTCAAACTTAACATTGCTCTGCGTGGGGAAATCCTGTCCTGACAGCAGGTGGTAGTAGTCCATACCCTCTGCGTGAGCCCTATGGAGGAGGAATAACTCACACTCCACTTGTGAATAACCACCATGATTGACAAGTAGTGCGCTATCACCGCTATATACGTGGCAGTTTGTTATGTTTTTTATTGCATCTAGTTCCCCCCTCCACATAGAAGTGTCTACTTTTCTATCAATATGTATGAAGAAGTGGTGGTTTGGTGCTGCAAGTATTTTCACCATTCGTAGGAGGAAATCGAAGTCTGTATGGGCCATAATCATAAACCCATGTTTTAAGGTGTTTACTTTCATTACTTGTGTGTATTATTAATCTATTATTCCAGTGATAGTTTTAAAAAATTGATTGAATGTTGTATAAGAGCATCGTATTTTGTGTTCACAGAATTCCAATCAATCGGATTCCTCAATATATTGTCTACCTCAGCAATACTGTTTATCATTCTGCTCTCTAATCCTAACAAAGATAAGATTGAAGTGAACCTGTCTACACCTCGACCATGATTGGGGATAACAACAAATTCTTTATGGAAGATTATTGAAAAAATTGTACCGTGAAAGCTATCTGTTATTACAAAATCAGAGTTGCGTATATTCAAAAGCCATTCTTCTACCGAAGGATTGGTTTTCCAACGATTACGTAAACTTAAAATACCTACTATTTCTTTTTTCAAACTGTGGGATATGCAATCAACAATAGCTTGTTTGGTTTGATTAAAGTCTAGTATATAGCTGAATATCTTATCCTTAGCATCACTTTGACGATTAGCTATCAGTTTGTCATAATGATTTGCCCCGAGCAACATGGTGGGGTCGAGTACTATTTCTACGCCGTTTGTTTTCCATCCGAAATTGTTTATCACATTTACTCCACTCTTCTCTCTTACCGACACGGCATCGAATTTCTGTATCAAGTTTCCACACACAATTTTTTCTTTGTCGGTATATTCGGGCTTGTCTGTTCCGAAAGAGGCGGCATAGGCTATTCGCTTTACATTCCAGCCTGCAGTGAAGTCGAGATAGTAGTTTGAAATATCGGGCACATAGATGGCTCTCCACACTTGGTCGCTACCTACAATATAAGCATCAAACTTGCCTTCACATTCTTTACGTAATGCTTCGGTTGTGTAAAGAAATCGCATCTGAGGTGTAATGTAAGTATTGAAAAAAGAAATCATTTTTTCTCCAGTGCGAAAGAACTCTGATTCGACATTCCATATCAGCGGCTGTCTTTGACGCTTTATGATAGAAAGAGTTAATCCCTTTGCGAAAAACTTTAATTTTCCTATCAACTTCAATTTATGATTAGAACGTCGGTTTATTATAGTCGGTTCATGTCCCATTTGTTTCAATGTTTCCATCAAAGCGTAGGCCTGCAGATACCCTCCATAGTTATTATTAAATGGGAGGGTTAGTATTCCTATTTTCATATTATTCTATTGCTTTGTTTGATTATTCTTACGATACATATAGACGTAGATGCTATCCTCTGTACCATTACCTAACTGTTCACCTGTATCAAAGCCTGTATTATGCAGACCTTCTTCTATTTCACATGCAATTTTAAAACTATTGCACGTTACTGTGGCTATGTATGAAGATATGTTATGTTCGATTCTTCGACGTTCTAAATCATTTGTGATACCACAATAGTAATCAGAGGGGGTGTCGAGAAATCCTTTGGCTTGATTATATTGGCTTATAAACCAATTAATAGTTTCTTGTATTGTCATATTTTTAAATGGATTAAATTCTTTGATACTATTTATCTTTCTTTACAAAGTATTACGACACATTAGTCTTAATCTCATTTCTTGCTTTTATATATTCTTCAGCATTAAAGCTAACAACGTTTGGAAATGGAGTCATTTAAACTCATGTCTGGGCATGAAGCCCAAACCTACAAAAGATGATGCGTTGAAAGCACAATTTAATTGTCAACTGT
>CAYVGR010000048.1:2925-12042 GCA_964450065.1 uncultured Prevotella sp.
TCAATTGATAATATGCTAATAAACTCATGTCTGGGCATAAAGCCCAAACCTACAAAAGATGATGCGTTGAAAGCACAATTTAATTGTCAACTGTCAATTGTCAATTGTCAATTGATAATATGCTAATAAACTCATGTCTGGGCATAAAGCCCAAACCTACAATTCCACGGGAAAGAATTGGAGAGGGGAGGGACAATAGATGCCATTGGGCATGCTCGTCATCACAACTTCTACGTATCTAAGCGTGGTATCAGTGGTTAAAAATTTATGGATTGGTGTAATTAGAATCAATTTCTCTTGGTAAGAAGAAGCCTTTAATACAATTCGGATTTCTAATACATATCTGTATATGGTTTTTCTCTGCAAATCCTGCTCCTGGATACAAAGGATCACCTTCCCAAAACACACCTTTCACTGAATCAAATGGTAGATCTCCAGTTTCAATATTTATCAAATGTTCTGTCTCAATAACAGCACAATCCAATCTTCTTAACAACTTATCATTTGACTTTCCTACATCTGTATTTTTGGTAAACTATTACCATTAAGTTTACAAGTATCAACTAAGGTCTTATATGCTTCTTTTAACTCATCTAAATAATATGAATCTGTAAGATCAAGACAATACCCCAAATCAATAACGGCTCCAATTATTGCAGGTTTACTTTTAGATTTCTTTCTGGAAAGCATCTCTGTTGCATATTGCAAAGCACGAGATTCGTTATTTTCCCAAAAATAAATACCATGCCCCAACCAATCATAATTATTTTTACTAACATTAAGAATTTCCTTTCCGGAAATAATATCATTAATAATATGGCTGTCACAACCATGGAATCCAATAACTCTATTTTGACGAGTTGAGTACAATGTCTCTTTCATCGATAAATTTTTTTCAAATCACCTGCTTTCGTGATAATACCAGCTTTTTGAAGAAACAACCTAGCACTATCTTTATTTGCAGTAACTCGTTTTATAGCTTCTGCTCGACGTTCAGAACGTTCTTTAATAATATTATTCATGCTTACTTCCCTTCTCTGATTATTTGTATATATCAATAAATTTATCTGCAAAGATACATATTATTCCTTAATGTTAGCGCATTATTAACATTATTAATAGTAATATCACGCATAACTAGCAGAAATACGTGGATTTTATTTACATATAAATGCCCCATTCTTTCCAGCACTGTCTGGAGCGCGTATGCCTGAAGTATGCCGCCATAGTTGGTGTGGATAGGGAGGGAGAGATAATAAAAAAACTCTTCTAATGTTGCCATTATTGAAAAACATTTTGAAGATTTGCTGTATCTGTAAGATATGGCAATTCATCATTCTCTATTCCTGCCTCAAGAGCTATATTCTCAAAAGAAACAGGATAGTCTCGGGCTGTACTGCGCCATGCTGTATCGTGTGACTTTTCTTTAATCTCATCGTATGATAATGAACCATATTGCTCTACTACAGAATCAAGAACTTCTTTTTCTGCGGGTGATATTTCTTTTAAGTCTGCTTTCTGTAAAGGAGTAATAAACATCCAGTTTGTAATAGAGAAATATTTGCCTAATCCGTCAGTGTCACTCATATAAGAGTCTCCTCTTACAATTTTGAATATATCGTATGTCTTTGACGGCACCGGACCTGCATCCATTGCAATATAGGTATCTCCAGTGATAGGCATTCCATATTCTTTGATAAACTCTCTGTCTGCAAAATAGAGTATCTTGAATATTTTATGAAAATCACGACGCTTCAACTTCTCTGCCACATATAATATGACATTGATAGTCTTTTTCCTGTTAAATTTGTACTTTATAGCGTCCATCTTTATTCTCCTATTTTACGTTTATGCTGCAAATATAGTAATTTTTTCGATTCTCTCGAAATTTATTTTGCTATTTTATAATGGTTTGCACAAATAAGTATTAGTTAGTAATTGAAAGACGTTGTTGCACATTGTGTAATCTTTATTTTTCCTTTGTTTTCCGTTCCTTTTCCACGTCTCTTGCCAGGGCTTCCATCAGCCGCCATTCTATCTCGTTGCGCTTTTCGCTGCCTTTCTGATATGTTGCAATCAGCACATCTGTTACTTTGGCGTACTGACTCAGCTTGTCGCTGATTCCTAACTCTACTTTTTCAATGTGTGGGTGCTTATGCCCGCTTTCTTACTTAATGAGTTGGCTGTGAAATGGCGATTGCCATTCATCACCGTGTGATGCAGAATTTCAATCTCTGCACCTAATTCTATAAACTGCATTTTTGTTGTATAATTTTATATAAAAATGTTAATATTTCGCACCGTTATTGCTCTCTCATGGAGGGGCAACGGTGGTTTTTGTCGTTATGTATTTTTTACTTAATTTTGTGAGTGCCGATAAATATATTAGCGGCATAACTTAAAATTTTCAATATATAAATGTCTAATTTAATGTCTTACTTCCGTTGCCCCATCTCTACTGTGAGGGATGCCGATGGAAGTGTTATCAGTTTTGCATCTGTGCTGCCATATAGTAATATGAGCGTCAGCCAATTGTATAAGATTATATCTACAGATGCTTCTCTTACTAAACGTACTGATGAACTCAGACATAAGACTTCGCCTAATGATATTCGCCTATTCAAGGCCACTGCTCTGCCTTTCGTTACGCCTTTCGGCACTTTCTCGCGCCGACGTGGTGATGCTCTTGTCAATCTGTCGGGGTTGGTGCCCATAGATGTGGACCATCTGCCAAGTTATGAGGAGGCGTGTAGGTTGCGTGATGTAATCTTTGAAGATAAGTGGCTTAACACTCAGCTGTGTTTCGTCAGTCCCAGTGGGCTAGGGGTTAAGGCTTTCGTGCCTTACCGTCTGTCGGGCAACCGTGAGGCTGACATCAATCTGTGCCGTGAGGCTACACTCACAGCTATGGAATACGTCAGCAACGTGTATACTCCACCTACTGAAGACCCTAAACGGGGCGTAGACCGCGTGGGGCGTGACCTCGCCCGCGCCTGCTTCCTGTGCCATGACGCTAATGCGCTCTGCGCGGAGCGCAAAAAATTGACAATTGACTTTCAGAATTGACAATTGTCAATTCTTAATTATTAATTTTAAATTGAAAATTTAATGAATATAGAACTTCTAGGCGCTCTCACAGAGCGCATTGTCAGCGCGGGTGTTGATATTGCCCCGAGCTATAACGAATATGTGCAACTTGCCTGACTTATCAAATTCTTCAAGCCAATGCTTAACAAAGTAAGTTTTTCCGCATCCCCACTTTCCCCGTAGCAAGACTGCATACTGAGGAGATGGGAGTTTTGCATATTCGTTCAAAAAATCAAAAATCTGCTTGTTCATGGCTATACGTAATTAAAATTATCCGATTATTCACATGAAAGCTTTACAACTTTACAACAAACGATTACTTATTTAACGGTAGAACAATTATATTTCTTTTCAACTCTACCAAGATGCAAGAATTCATCTAAATCTTGTCTTGTAATAGACTCAAAATATTGTTTCTTGTTTTCTTCTTCATTAAATATTTCATCTCTTAACCTGTCTTTCAGTGTATATGGGAAGGTTCCTTTGACAGACTCAGACAAAACTAGTCGGATAAGCACAACGCTTATTATTTTAGAATGAGAATATATAAAAACTAATGTTTCATTTCTTCCTATCCCCTACTATCACCCCTAAAAAGCTAGGGAGATACAATTGCAGGAACCAATAGATGGCGATGCAAAGGAGAATGCAGACAAAAGGAGAAGCCAGATAATTGAAAGTCATCATATACCAGCTATCACTCATTGGGAATATCCTATCACCGAGGATAGACATCTTATTTAATGCCGATATCACATAACCTAACATAAATGGATGAAGGGCGTAGATAAAGAAGGATGTCCTTGCCAACTTCTTGTTGATGCCATAAAGCTTCGGATACTTGCATAATGTTGATGCCAATAGGATGAGGGCAAAACTCTGGAAGATGACCAACCATGGATGTATCATCCTCGAAATTTCGTCCCCCATTGCAGAACCAGAATAGGTTTGATATATCATCAACAATATTGCTGTCGGACATATCAAATGTCTCCATTTCCATAATGCTTCCGTGAAATCCTGCTTTTTGAGAGCAAAGTAAGCTCCCATGCTAAAGAACAAACTTGTACAAGCTAACGTTCCACTAATCCATGAACACTTGATATCAAATGTATATATCGCAAGCAGCAATATGATAAAAACGATTTTTATCTTCTTGATAAGCCAATAGATAGCAGGAGATGTAACAACCATTATAATCAGGTCTCTCATATACCAGAATGGCAAAAGAACTGGTCCGCTATTGTGAGTCGCAATACCTAACCAGGTGGTTCTTTCACTCCAAACACTACTATCCCATAACATGTGTAGATAGCCGTTGTTTTGGAAATAGTCTAAGATACCTGTCCATGGTTTACCATGTAATAGGATTCCGCCAACCTTGAACATCAAAGTCCAAAGAATAAGCAGAACTATCCATGAGAAATATGGTATTACCAAACTATGCCATCGTTTCCGTAATTTAGAGATGTAAACAGACTTATTATATTCTTCTACCTTCAGGAACAGGAGATAGCCTGATATGATAAAGAAGATGGGCACTGCACTTCTGGCTATTACTACCGAAAAGAACAGTCGGATATAATCATAGACTGCTAATCCTGTTAAACCACTGGCATGAAGCTCTGCAATATCAATATCTGCTCCAAATCCATGAACAAATACTACAAGTATGGCGAGGGGGAATCGTAACATATTGATACTCTCCGAGTACCCCCCTAATCAGTTTACAAGACATTTCTGATACTATATGAATTTAAAGTCGAGCAATAATACAATTCATTTCTGGCGAATTAATTTTCTTTAAGTCCAAGACTTCTTCCTCCATCAACAGCTATGTTTTGTCCTGTGATAAAGGATGCTTTACAAGAACATAAGAAAGCAACCATTTCAGATATATCTTCAGGCTTTCCATAACTATTCATCCAATTTGTTCTTGAAAGGCGATCCACCATTTGCTCTGTAACAGAACCACGCTGAACAATACCAGGAGCTACGCCATTTACAGTTATTCCGTAACGACCTAATTCTTGCGCTAAGGATTTTACAAAAGCTATACTACCTCCTTTGGATGCAGCATATTCACTAAATCCGGCTTTTCCTTGTTGCCCAATAACAGATGTAATATTAATGATTCTTCCACTTCTTTGGGCAATCATGTATTTACCTGCAACTCGACAGCAAAGCATTGCACCTCGAAGATTTACATTGAGTATATAATCGATTACATCTACCGACTGAGAAACAATATTACTAGCCTTATCACGAGCACTACCACCAGCCGAATTAACCAATATGTCAATACGGCCATTATTCTCTTCTGCAATAGCATCTATTGTTTTCTCTATATCCGCCGCATCCAAGACATTGAGAACAACTTCTTTTGCTTTTAAGCCCATCTCCTTAATCTCTGCAACGACAGCAGAAGCACTTCCTTTTCGGGATCCACAAACATATACTATAGCACCTTCAGAAGCTAGTCTTACGCAACAAGCACGACCTATAGCACCTGAGCCACCAGTCACAATAGCAACTTTATCTTTCAACAAAGAATTTGATTCAACAATTATATTATACGGACGAGAGACGTTGAAAGACTGATATCTTGATCGCAAGAAATTTCCAACTTTACTATCTATGCGTTTTGCTATCTTAACCTTTATTTTATTTAAAACTCCCATATAACCTTTTAACTATCGTTTTATTATTTTCTTAATTTCCTTCTTGATGGTAGTAGGAAGAACTTTCTTCACTACAGTAGAGATAAGCTTCTCTGTAAAAGTTCTTCTATCTAAAGAAGCGAAATACTCTTTTATAGAGTTGATATCTGTATTAATAGTTGTAAACACCTCTAAAAGAATTGGTTTATCACTATTTGCAGAACATAATTCACTAATTGCTTCATCAACTTCTTCTTTTGAGGAAGCAGACAAATATTTAAAACCAACAGACTCAACCCATCCCTTAGCAGAGACATGATGCCCTGCTGCTACATGAGCTGGCAATGTCTTACGAATTTCGTCACTTAAAGGAGCATACATTACAGCACCACCTCCATTATTTATCAACAAGATACGCATCTTAGAAGAAAGATGACGAATCCATAAGGAATTCATATCATAGAAGAAAGAAAGGTCACCTGTTATATAAAAGGTCAGTCGTTCGTTCTCTGCTGCAAATCCTACAGCAGTTGACATACTTCCATCAATACCATTTACACCTCTATTACAATTAACTCTTATAGTTTCCGGAATCTTAAAGAAGTGAGCCATACGAATGGTACAGCTATTTGCAAGCTGCAAATCAGAATTTCCTGGTATATTCTTTAGAAGAGAACCTATAGCATAAAGTTCATTATAATCCGGAGTCGGCAATGAAGGCATATTGGCTATATGCAACCAGCTTTCAGCATACTGTCCTTGATTTGTAAAAGAAGCATATTCTGTTATATTCTCAAAGAATGAAGCTTCTTCCATTTCGAAGATTTCTACAAGATGTCGGAAAGGATCACAAACCTTATCTTCCTTACCAACCTGCCAATGCTTAACAGTTGAAGGTCTAAGATAGCCCTTCAATTCATTATTGAATATATAATTAGCTCCTACCGTAATTACAATATCAGGGACTAAGTTTGTTCTTTCCGATGGCTTCAATACGCTCAAAGCAACCGTTGTATTGATTATAGCATTTTTGTGATGACAGTTAGACATGTAGTCTGTCAATATTACCGCATCAAAATTATCGACAAAAGCGGTTATTGCTGCAGTCATTCTTTCTGTCATTGGGCAAGATTGTCCCCAAACAACCATTACCTTTTTACCCTTAAGCTGATCAGCAAATGAAGCCCATTCATTAACTGTCATTTCTAATGTTGCCAAACCTATTTTTCTAACTACAGGTAATTCTACTGTTTCAAATGTGTCTGTATTATGTGCAACAAAAGGAATATTTAAATGAACAGGACCATTACCATGATGCTTCAACTCCAACAATCCCTCATTAATAATTCTATTACAAAGCCATTCATCAATAGAATTATTAACTTCTGGTAACTGACCACAATATTTGGTACAATGCGTGAATGTGTCAAGCTGATCATACATCTGGTCCTCCATTTGATTTAACAAATAAGGAACACGATCACTAGACAAAACAAGTAGAGGTAATCGCTGATAAAAAGCTTCAACTATGGCACTACCATAGTTCATACATGCCGTACCTGATGAACAAGTTACGGCCACAATCTCACCAGTCTGCTGAATCAATCCCAATGCAAAGAAAGCAGCACTTCGCTCATCAACTACAGAATATAGCTTAAAAAATGGATCTGCTTCCAAAGAATGAACCAAAGCAAAATGACGGCTACCTGGAGAAACTACAATTCTACGAACATTAAACTGCTTCAGCAAAGACATGAGCTGAAGCACCATTTTATTATTTGAATACATATTATCGTTTAATTTTACTTAATACCATTTGTTGAATTTTATCTCTATCATTTTTATTAAAGCCAAATTGCAATGCCAAAGCAGTAAATGTTATACATGCAACAACACAAGTTACTAAACTTGACAAGATACCTACTGGCAAATAATTATGCATCAACATAGGTATAATCAAACCACTTCCAAATACCAGAAGGCATTTAGCTACAACTTCTTTATAAAAGACTTGCAAAGACAATCCTATTGACTTACATACAAAACTTATACGCACAACCTGCAGGGCAATTATGATAACCAAATATACATACATTGCATACTGTGGAGGATAGCCAAGCCAAAAGAATAGAATTGCAAATGGAAGGTGGAACAATCCTATCGTTGTCAAAGTGACTTGATAAATCTTGATATTTCCTGTCGCTCCTTTTGCAGTTGCCAAGATACCGCTATATGAATCAAACAATGTAATCATCAAGACCAAGCGGACAAATATTACCGTGTAATCAGGAACTATTTTCAACCACAACTTCAATATAGTCGGAGCCTCAATAGCTAATGGAATAGCAAAGAAGGCCACCATATAGAATGCTATCAAACATCCTCGCATAAGTAATTTATGCATTTCTTCATATTGTCCAGCTGCATACGTCTTGACTACTTGCGGGTTTAATGCGGTCAGGAAGTTATAAACAAAGTTTTTAACTACGCCATTTACCTGATTGGCTATACCAGAAGCTGCATTTACCGCTACACCAAAGAAATAATTAATAACCAAAGCGATACCTTCCGTATGGGCAATGAATCCCAGGTTTCCGAAGATTGTCCAGGATGAAAAAGAAAGCATCTCCTTCATCATTGGCTTATCCAATTTGAAGTTATTTATTGTACACTCTTCAAAATGTCTCTTACAATATATGCCATATATGAGTCTGAGCACCACACCAACCACGAAAATAAGGAAAGCATAAAATATCAGCTTATCGAAAGGTGTCAACACCAAAAGGTAAACTATTACCAATTTCAGCACGACTTCCAAAATACTGATATATGCAAATGCAGACATCTTTTCATGAGCAATAATGGTTGCATTATAAGGAACACTTAAGATATTGACCATAAATGTTGCTACAGAAAACTGGTACACCCAGTTAGCTGCCACCATACGCTCTTCGGCAATGTTCATACAAGTATTCAGATACCATAACCCTATGGTTTCTGCAATGACCAATATGACACCTGCTACCAAAGCATGAATTACCAAACTGGTGCAGAACACCTTTCTCAGTTGTTCAAAATCATTTCTTCCTAACTCTACATTGAGAAATCTTTGCGTGGCACCAGCCATTGCGTTGTTGAGGAAACCTAATATAACTATGATTCCACCAACTACATTATAGATTCCATAATCATCTACACCTAACGTATTTAATACCACACGTGATGTATATAAGCTTACCACCAAAGTGATCAGCATTCGAAAATACAGAAGAAGTGTATTCTTCGCTATTCGTTTGTTGTTACCTGCTGTTTGATTTGACATAAATTATTTTTCAAATTCTTTAATTTTCTATTCTTCATTCAATGAGCA
>CAYVGR010000049.1:0-10459 GCA_964450065.1 uncultured Prevotella sp.
ACCCCTCACATTATTATGGAACAGCGGTAGAGTATGTCAGCAATGCAGCTGGAAAGCCCTGCGTGAAAATCAAACTTGATCAGGCTAAGGCACCGGCCGGCACTGTGACCACTCATCGTGCTGAGACGGCCTACGAAAAAATTCTGGACTATTGCGGCGCATCCTTCTTCCGCGACGATGTGGATGCCCGCTATATGAGAGAGGCCAGGAGTGGCATATCGACCTACGCCGGATCAGTAACCAAAACGAAAGGACGCATCGACCGCGTTGCTGATGTAGAGGGATACACCGAGAACGACTTCCCCCAAAGCCAACGGGAGGACGGATACGACACCGACAAGGACGGCATACCAGATGCATGGGAGATTGCCAACGGGCTCGACCCGAACAATCCCAACGATGCAAATTCATACTCGCTCGACCCTAAGGGCTATTATACCAACATTGAGGTGTATGCCAACTCCCTGGTTGAGGAAATCATGAAGGGTGGTAATGCCGATGCCGAATCGCCCGTAGCCGAATACTACCCTACAGTGAACAAGGCCGATGGTATTGAATACTACACGGGTAGAATTGTTGAGCGTCTGACTGAAGATACGCCCGACGACCCAACCACCGGTGAGCACGGGGCGATAACATGGAGGTTCGACACAGGGATTGACGGACAAGCTACTTACGCAGCCGGTGTTGCCAACGCCATAACATCGTCTGCAGTTACCCTTGGCGACAACCTCTCCATTCCCAACACCAGAACTCTGAACGGCATCGTCTTCTCTTTGTTGCAACCTGCCACCAAACAGCCTGCACCAACCACAACCGATGCTGTGACATTCAGTTTCACCGTGAAAGAAGGATACAGTTTCCAACCATCCAAACTGCTGTTTGTAGCTTCACGCATCGGTACTGACGGGGGCTTTATAGATGTGGTCTACAGTGCTGGCAAGGTTTTCAGAACCGTGGTCACAGGCCTTAATCCCAACCGCAACAACAATGCAGTCATGCCATACAGTCAGGTTAGCGAATCGATATCAGGAATACCGACAAGCAGTGGAACACACAACATTGCGTTCAATATTTATCAACTGGGCGAAACCAAGCAAGTTGGATTGGCCAACATTATCATTGAGGGCACGCTGACATCGCCAAGTGGAATCAGGCAGAAGATGACAGTTGGAAACCACAAAGATACAGCCACTTACAATCTCAGCGGACAGCGTGTAGATTCATCCTACAAGGGAATCGTTATCAGGAATGGCAGGAAGAACATTCAAAAATAACCGTATGCAAAATTGATTAGCTAATCTGTAATTATTAATCCCTATTTAACAAATCACCTTAAAAAATGAACAAAGTTTTAAGAAACGCTCTTATGTTGTGTTTCATGTTTCTTGTGAGCACCACCGCCAGGTCTGGAGACGTGACTGCAACATGGGATTTCCAAGCGATGGCAAACGGATCGGTTGCCCTCGAAAGCAACACGGGCAACGTAGCCTCAGACGTTGAGGGTGTGGAACTCACCGTCGATGCCACCAAAGGTAAATTGAGAGCCCGTGGTTCCGATGCCCAATTCAATGAAAATACCATTATCCGCATTCCCGTTAAGAGCACCAGAGATTGTATTTCGGTCATCTCTCATCCTGGCTATCACAACTACACTGTTGGCGGAACAGCTGCCGATGCCGACTCCGTGTGGCACAAGGCCACCATGCAGGAGGTAACGGCCGGATATGTAGAAGTGGTGGGTATAGGAAGCTCCTACCTACTCCGAATCCATACTACATTTGTTTCTCCCCTACAGGAGAAGATTCTCTACGAAACCAACTTCACCGACTGGGAGTCTATCGATCGTAAGGGTAACAACGAAAAACCATCTATCGTAAACCTCTCTACCAAGTATAGTCATGAAAATTTCACCTTCACCCTCTGTGGAGTAGGTGCTGACCCGGAGGGAACACATACCAAGTTCCCCGACATTACCGGCTATATGATTAGCGCAAAATACACCGGCGAGGTAAGTGCACACGAACCATACGCCATGACATCAGCCTTGGCCAACGTCACCAAGATAGTGTTCCATCAGACCGCTACGGGTGGCAAGCGAGGATGGGCTGTGGCAGCACGCACTGTAGGTACAGAGCAATGGGATGTACTCTACAACCAGAGCATTGTCAATGCCAGAGGAGAAGACATCACCATTGAGGTGAATCGAGATAACGTTGAGCTCAAATTTTACAACTTTAATCTGTCTCAAAACGCCTACATGACCGAGCTTCGCATCTATGGAAACGTGGATATGAGCAAAGCTCCGGCACTGGCAACATTCACTGCCAACGGAACCACCTATCAGGCTGCTGACGTGTTTGACCAAGATGCGGAAGGCAACTTCAGCACCACTGTAGAGGTATCCAAGACGGCACTGATGATTAGTGCTGACAATGTCATAACGGCAACTGCCGACAATGGTGCACTCGGGGAAATTTCATACGAGCAGGTGCCCAGTTCCGACAACGGTGGCAAGCCGGCCGCCAAAGTCACTGTTCCGGTTGTGCTCAAAGAGGACGTCGCACTATACACCATTAATTTTGTATGGAAACCCGACTACCTCGTCAACTATTACGACACAGACGGCATCACCAAGGTAGGATCCCAGACAGTGGAGAAAGGCACTGTCGTCGGCGCCTTGAACGACGGCAGCGCAGTAACCGTGCCCGACGGCAGCAAATTCCGAGGGTGGCTGTTCAAGCCTAAGAGCGATGAGAAGGCCAATTCCGGCACTATTGTATCCGACGAGGAACTCAACCTCTATGCACTTGTGACCGATATTGAAGGTAACGAGGCCAACGAGCGTAATGTCTACGATCTGAAAAACAAATATTTCTACGTGGAAGACCATGAGGCCTTCGCACCTACATCGGCCTACCGTTACAACGGGTCACAGCATGGTCTCTACCTCAAACCGGGGTCGGTGAAACTGCTCGTCGGTGGCAATGCCACTATTATCATTGAGACTTGCAAATATAATAAAGGAGTCATGACTCTCAGCGATGCCAGCGGCAACACGCTGGGCACTATCGACGTGCCTGAAAAGGATGGCGAGAAAACCACCATCGGTTATGTTGGCAAGCCTGGAGAGCTCGTCCTGTCGTTCGACGGCGAGATCTATCTCCACTCACTTATCATCATCAACACAGGTACAGGTAACATTGTCAAGAACAGCGACGGCTACTATGTGGCCGAGCCAGGCAATGGCAACAGCTTCCTGAATATTCTCGACATCATCGAGGCCAACGAAGACGGAAGCAGTCGTGTAAAAATATTCCTGCCCGACGGCGTTTACGACTTAGGGCAAAAGGTGAAAACGGAAATCCCCATAGACAACATCTCCATCATTGGTCAGAGCATGGACAACACCATTGTCCTTACTGCCCCCGACTTCTCTATCGAGGGCTTGGGGTCTGCAGACATGTTCTATAACAAGAAGCAGAACATTTATTTCCAGGATATCACCCTAAAGAATGGTCTCGACTACTATGGCTCAGGGGCTGCCGGGCGCGCAGCCGTGATACAGGACCGTGGCAACCGTACCATTTATAAGAATGTGCGAATGCTGTCTTACCAAGATACCTATTACAGCCAGAACGCATCCATGCAGAGCTATTTTGCCGACTGCGATGTGCACGGAACGGTAGATTTCATTTGTGGAGGCGGTGACGTTCGTTTCCAGAACACCACCATATCACTTGAACCGCGCAACCAAAATGGTAGTGGCGGACGCACTATTACGGCTCCCACCACCACAACCAATTTTGGCTATGTCTTCGACGGCTGTAAGATTGTAGACCTGGCTAATGGCAAAGGAGATTGGAATTATGGGCGTACGTGGCAGAGCAATCCTATCTGCGTGTTCCTCAATACAACTTTAGACGCCAACGCTGCTGCCACCCTCGTACCCAAGCGATGGGTCGAAAGAGGTATGAACAACAGAGATCCGAAGGTGTTTGGTGAGTTTGGTACCAAGGACGAAAACGGTAACGACATCACTCCGGAAAGCAATATCATTTCGTCCTATACCGGTGATGTCCAAACTATCCTTTCGGCTGCTGATGCTGCCGCATTCGCTTATGACAAGATGTACACCGACTGGGATCCTCGTGCTTTGTCAAACCAGCTTGCCATCGCCCATGCGACCGTGAGCGACGGAACGCTTTCGTGGGAACCTGTCACGGGCGCAACGGCCTATGCCGTGTTCAGGAACAACGTGTTCCAGGCTATTGTTACCCAACCTTCTTACGCTGGTGCAGACGACACCAATACGTGGAGTGTACGGGCTGCCAACCAAATGGGTGGCTTTGGCAACCCTGTCAAGGCTTCGGTCGTCAATGCTGTTGCTGACATTTCGACCGATAGGATTGTAGCCACCAGTTACTATTCCATGAATGGCACGAAACTGAGCCAGCTTCAAAAGGGGGTTAATCTGCGCGTCAGTCATCTTTCTGATGGTACAACCATTACCGACAAGGTAGTTGTCAAATAGGCTGAAATTTCTCGTAACCATTAGTCATTCATCACGACAAGCAGGCATTTGAATTTGTAGAATTTCAACGACAGCTTTATTCGGAGGAGTTGATTATGTCATAAAAACTTCACTGTCAGGAGAGACGGAAAAAATAGTGGTCTGGATAAAAACACGCCATGTTTTTTCTGTCCCTCCCGATTTTTTTGTCAAAAAAACGACGATTGATTTCCGATTGCTACCTTGTCGCAGTGCCATGAAAGCCTAATCGTACGGCCGTTACTGCTTCATGGCCGCATGGATAAGTCTCAATCGCAATGCCACTAAGCTCTAATCGCAGGCAAATCGAACGAATGAAAATGCACCGCAAGGCCTTGTGGATCGTAACATTCTTTGAATCAAAGGATTGCAAACGTTGGTCAAATTTGCCGTATTTGAAGCTGTGATTGATTTGTTTTCAAATACGGCAGTCTCAGACGCCTGTTTGTCATAATTTATAACCGTTATTATCTCCATTGTCATTCCTTGCTTGGAGATGAAAAATGACAAATGACTTGTGGTCATGATAGGTAAATGAGAAAAACAAATATCTATCATCTATAAAAAAGTAAACATCTTAGGCTAAAAAATTAAGCATACAATTTGGATGCTTACGTTAAAAATAGAGGGAGTCAAAACAATGGCTCCCTCTAACAATTGAAAAAAAATATAACTTATTAATAGCCTGGATTCTGATAATCAGCCTTTTCTGCATCAGAGAGATTTTCACCGCTGTCGTTCTGCAAAATATCCAAGAATTTTTGTGGAATAGGACGCAATTCATGCTTGTTAGCTGTAATGTTTGGTGCTGCTTCGGGGTTAAAAGCTTTAGCGCGGCGAATCAACAAGCCTGTGCGCGATAGTTCCTCCCATCGGTTCCACTCTCCCAACATTTCCCGTGTACGCTCATTCATTATGAAGTTAAGCATGCGGTCATAATCGGAAGAGCAACCCAGAGTCTTCAAAATGATCTCGTCCTCTGCAGGTAGCTGCTGATAGCTCGCAATTTGGAGATTGCTGGCTGCCGTAGTTTCATCAATACCTGTTGAAAGATAATAGCTGTTGGTATGGGTCATGCTGTAATCGTAGGCTTGCGAATTGGTAATTAGTGTCCCTTTCTTGTCCTTGTTTTTCTTGGGAGTCTTGGAGTTGGCTGTAGCGTTGTCTTTAAGGCCGCCATCAGACATCTTGAAGGCCATAGATCCGTCGGTATAGTAGCCACGGTTCTCGCCCGACTTCCACTGGCTACGCGCACGCAGAACGTTGATGGTTACGATGGCTTCTTGATAGTTGCCTAGCCGAACCTGGGCCTCAGCTTTTACGAGATAGGTCTCGCCTGTACGAGCCATGATAATGTCGCGATGCGCATCTCCCTTCTCTGCAGTACGCGTTCCGTCGGCCGTCTTTCCTAAACCGCAGAATACATTACTCTTGCTGGCATCTCCAGTAGAACTGTAAGTGTTGAGTACATATTTACCATTAAGGAAAGTGGGGAACACATTAGGTATCCATTTACCCGTTTCTGGATCCACGAAGTTGTGAGGTTGGTCGCCCCGACCGAAGCTCCCCATCTTGTCATTGTCGAAGCGATGATCATCTTTCTTGTTGAGGATGAAAACGATTCCGGCATCTCCCATATTCGGCACTTCGTTAGCCTTTATGCCGTGGGTTTCCATGATCACAGCATCGGTCTTAGCTGCGTTGTTGATACCGTAAACAGTCTTGAAACTCTTCCACATGCGTGAGTCATTCACGTTATCGAAGATGGAATAGGCATATTCTGTTGGGCGGAGTCGCTGGAATTCCATATCACCAATATACTGTCCTCGCTGCACATAGCCACCAGAAAACGTCTGAAACTGTGGCGAGAAGTAGTTGTAAGTACGGTTTCCAAAACGTCCTTTCGTTGAACTGTCATCATTGTGCAGAGCCGCCATTAGAATTTCTGCATTACCTTCGTTGGGGCAATCGACACCAGTCCAGTTGTTATAAAGGTCAGAATAGTTGGCAGCCAAGGGGCAAGCAACAATTACTTCATCGCTAAGCTTGATAACTTGGTTGAGATCTGCATTCTTGTCGTAATTTCCGTTCCAGTCATTGCACCGTTCGCTCTGTCGATAAAGCAGTGCTTTTGCCAAAAAGTGAGCAGCAGTATATTTAGTCCATGTGCCGTTGCCACGCCATTTATCAGTAGGTAAAAGCTTGTAAGCCTCTTCAAAATCAGCAATGACCTGATTGAGTGTCTCCTCTGCCGAAGAACGTTTATAGTTTTTCTTCACATCTCCATTGGCTGGTTCCAATTCTATCACTACACCACCATATTGTGAGAACAGACGATAGTAATTGTAGCCACGAAGGAAGTAAGCCTCACCCAAAGCTTTGTTACGTGCTTCTTCCGATTTTACATTCACAGCCTTGCTGATGACAAGGTTGGCCGTTGCAATTCCATAATACATTTCATCCCATAGAGCAGAGACTGCTGGGCAGTTTTTGTTGGCTGCACCAAGGGCCGGAGTCAAGTCAAGTGAGTTAAGACGGTTGTCGTAAGTGTTCCAGCACTCAGACGTCAAGTCTCCACCATTAGTAAACTCATCTGTGCCATAAAGTGTAATGCCGTAAGCCCACTCATAGCCGAAATGCCAGCGCAAGTTACCATACAAACCTGCTGCCATTTTCAAGGCTCCGGTCTCGTCTTCGAGCAGCGCATCGGTTACCTTGTGTCCAGCCTCTTCGTCCAAGAAGTCACTTTTACAAGATATCATCCCCGTCATCATTAAGAGAGATAAGACGCCACAAGCTATTTTGCTATTCATATACTTCATAATTTGATTGTTTAATTTGTTAGATTCAATGGTTTTCTTTGATTAGAAGTCTACCTGAAGTCCGAAAGTTACACCACGGTTGTAGATTGAACTGCCCGTATCGAGGTCGATAAGGTCTACACTTGAGTAAAGCATGCCAAGATTACGACCCTGTACATACACTTTAATCCCATTGAGACCAACCTGCTGGCAGAGGCTTTTGCTAAGGTTGTAACCCAAGGACACGTTTCTGAACTTGATAAATGAAGCACTCTTAAAGCCCAACAAAGAAGAGTATGGATCGCCTCCAGCCTGGTTGTAGATTGGTTTTTGCCAGTCTGCACCAGTATTTGACGGAGTCCAATAAGAAATTTTTGTCTGGTTGTACATGCCTAACTGACTCTGTCCACCAATGTCTGTTGTATAGCCAAAACGGCCATTCAGCTCCACGGTAAGCTCCAGTCCCTTCCACGAAAAGGTATTGCTCCAGCCTGTAGTGAAGCGCGGATTAGCATTGCCGATGACCACACGGTCATCAGCATCAATTACATAGTCACCATTCTGGTCTACTGGTTTCACATTGCCGGCAGAGAATTTTGCGCCTTTTGCGTTGAATTTAGCCATCTCTTCGTCATCGCTTTCCTGCCATAAACCATCGGCTTCATATCCGTAATGTACAGCAATGCTCTCGCCAATGAACCATGCGTTAGCTATATCGTCTTCCTTCCCATTGGCAAGTTCCACAATTTCGTCTTTCTGCCAAGAGAAATTTAAGTTGGATAACCAAGTGAAATTCTTAGTCATTACAGGAATAGTGTTCAGAGTAACCTCAACACCCGAGTTCTTGGTTTTACCAATATTGGCCATCATGGATGGATAACCACTCAATGAAGGAACCTGCATGGCCAGTAGCAAGTCGTTGGTAGTGCTCTTGTATATATCGATCGTACCGCCCAAACGACCTTTTAGGAAGCTGAAGTCGATACCGAAGTTCCACTGCGTGGTCTTCTCCCAGCCCAGATTTTTGTTAGGCATACGGTTTGAACCACTGGTATAATAAGGTTCGTTTGTCACGAAAATCTCAGAATTTCCTGTGCTGAAAGGCATCCAGTATGAACTGATGACACCCAGTGTTCCGTAAGGACTCACAGCTGCGTTGCCAGTGACTCCAACTCCTAATCTAACTTTCAACTGATCTATCCAATTGATATTCTGCATGAATTGTTCTTGTTCCATTCGCCAGCCCAAAGCTGCTGAGGGGAAGAAGTCCCACTTATGGCCTTTGGCAAGCACTGAGCTACCATCCCAACGGCCGGAGACAGTGAGCAGATATCGGTCTTGGAATGAATAGTTCACACGAGCCATGTAGCTCTCAAGTTGATTTTCTAAAAGGTCAGTTCCCATACCAGCATTATACTGCGGGTTAGTGATGTCAATAGCGCCCATGTTGTTCCAAAGGAACGAGGGTATTGTTACGCCTGTCTCGCTCATGGAGCTGGTTTCCGTATTCGATTTCGACGCACTATGGAGAAGCGTTACGCCCACGTTGTGCTGGTCAAATGTATTGTTGTAAAGCAACATATTGTCCCATGTCCAAGCAAAGTCGCGTCGGTCGCTACGACGCGCAAAGTTCTGGCTACCAGCACGAGCTGCAGAGCTTGAGTCGATGAAATTACCCTGACGATAATAACGAAAATCAGGGCCAAATTGCGTCTTGAACTGGAATCCCTTTAGTCTGCGCCAAATCTGACCAAAGTTTACCTGTGCATAGAAACTACCAAGAGCACGGAAGGTTTCGCGGTTATCCTTGGACTTCCTCCACTCGTCTATAACTGTATAGGTGTTGGCAACGGATCCGCCTGGAACAGTAATGATGTCACCATTCTCGTCATGGGGTAGTGTATAGCTGATGAGTGCTTTAGCTGCGCCATAGATATCATTAGGGCCACTGTTTGTTGATTGTCCAGTACGAGAGTAGCCATAGCGCTGATCTGCATATGAAGCATTGAGTGATCCACCCATTGTAAACCATTTGGTTGCGGTGATATCTGTAGAGACTGTGAGGTTGTAGCGACTGTAGTCCTGCCCCTTTTGTGTGCCTTGATTGTTAAGGTAGCCAAATGATGCAAAACCCTTCACGTTATTGCTACCACCTGTCACGCTGAAGTTGTGTTCATGAGTTATGCCTGTGCGTGACACCATATCAGCCCAGTCGGTGCTCTTCACTTTTGAACCATCCCAAATGGTGTGGCTCGAATCCCATCCGCTCATCACGTTATTAAAGGCTATTTCGTCACCAGAAGCGGCAAAAAATATCTTGTCTTGATCATAGTTGGGCTGGTCTCCGGGAGTGTAAAGAGTCGGATTGCTGTTGTAGTAAGCCCATCTTCGCCATGTGATATAATCACTCGCGCTCATCGAGGGCATCTTGTCGACAATGTTTTCTAATGTCAAACTACCCGAATAAGAGAACTGCATATGACCTTCCTTGCCTCGTTTGGTTGTTACAAGAACCACGCCATTGGCACCACGACTACCATAAATTGCAGTAGAAGAGGCATCTTTCAGAATGTCAATAGACTCAATGTCTCGGGGGTTCAGACTCTCGATGCCACCTGACTGCAATGGAACTCCATCTACAACGTATAGAGGGGAACTGGAGGCGGAGATCGAACGTGAGCCACGAATGAGGATGGATCCTACCGTGCCAGGACGGTCGCTAGTTGTGATGTCTACAC
Organism: uncultured Prevotella sp.; assembly: GCA_964450065.1. Classification (GTDB taxonomy): domain Bacteria; phylum Bacteroidota; class Bacteroidia; order Bacteroidales; family Bacteroidaceae; genus Prevotella. The sequence continues at coordinate 10,092 of CAYVGR010000049.1, forward strand.
CAGCCGCCTTTCCTTGTAAAGCCTGGAAGGCATTGGAAACTGGTTTTGAATTGAGTTCTTCGGTGTTGACACGTGTAAGAGCTCCGGTCACGTCGCTCTTACGTTGCACACCATAACCCACAACCACGATTTCATTAAGGCTTTGATGGTCTTCCTGCAACACCACCTTAAAATTGATCTGATCATTGATCCTTATTTTTTGGGTAACAAAACCAATGTATGAAATAACTAACATACCGTTTTTTGGAGCATTTTCCAAGGTGAAATTACCATCCAGGTCGGTCACACCACCCATGCCCGTTCCCTGTATCAATACACTTGCACCCATGATAGGTTCACCCGCTGTATCGACGACATTACCTGTGATT
>CAYVGR010000049.1:10559-11998 GCA_964450065.1 uncultured Prevotella sp.
AAAAATTGTTATATATTTAGCCATTTTACCATATTTAACACAAAATATCTTTTTAGCGTATATTCAGCTTATCGGGAAAGTGAATGTTGCTACCTCGGCCCTGAACCTACCGCGATTGTAAGAAAGAGGAATGGTGTCAGAAAAAGTAGCACCTCCACTTATGAGCGTATCGCTCGAAAAATGCACCAAGCGTGTCATTTGGCTTTGAGCTTGTAGCTAATATACGCTATCAATATACACTATTGATGGCGGTGAAATAACACACAGGAGCAATGGAGATTATTTCCTGGGATAGCCAATGGGGTGGTTAAGCATGAGTTCGTGGTTGTCACCAAGCCCTAAAACAGATTTGATCACTTCACGATTCATACCATGACGGGGTACGGTGCCAAGTCCGAGGGCCGCAGCTCCGAGACAAATGTTTTGGCTCACATAGCCTGCATCTTCTGCTGTCATCATCAAGGCACGGTCGCCAACCTTGGATCTTATCTTGCCTAAATCGCTTACGATAATGAGGAAAACAGGGGCATTGGCTACTCCGGTTTGCCTGTCGGCAATCTCCTTGCGGATATCTTGCTTGCTGACGACTTTGAGCGCATTCTCCTTATTCAAATAAAGGCACACACCGTCCTTGGTGGCTACATAAACGGAAATCTCCTGGGCATTGACAGCTGTGGGTGCCGTCATACGTCCGTCAGCACGGTTAACACCTATGGCAGCCCAGAGCAACTGGCTCAATGTAGGCATGTCAATGCTCTTGTCTTCAAAGTTGCGCACGGAATGACGATCTTGTAGAGCTTGAAAAAGCGTGGTGGAAACGTTTTTGTTGGATTCCGGAAGCTTGATGATTTCTTGTGACATCATGTTTGTGCTCACCATAAGGGCGAGGAAGAAAAGTGATAATTTTTTCATAGTTGTTGGGAGTTAGTTTGCTTTGAGTTGGATTATGAGTTGGGAATATTGTTTGAAAGCAGATTATGAATCTCATCTTTCTATCCCGTTTAAGCTTTTACCATGTCGTATGTTGGGTCATTATTTTTGGGTGCGTTTCCGTTTGGTCATTGTCATCACTTCTTTCATTATCTCCATACGTTCGAGGTAGATAGGGCGGTATTTGTCAATAATTTCCTGTAGCGATGTGCTTTTTGCATTTAAGTCGGCATATTCTTCTGTATCGGTTTGCCCGCCTTTCTTGAGCTCGAGCATCCGATTGATATAAAACATCTGTTGGTTTTCAGCGGCTTTCAGTTGTTTGCCAAGTCGGGAGATACTGTCTAAAAAAGCTTGGGTGCGGTCGATATGGTCTGTAAGCATTTGAATTGTTTTTATGCGAGTGTAGGTACAAAGTTAGATATAATTTTATTAACTTCGCTTTTTATCGATGTAAATTGTAACAAACCGCATGAATTATTGGATAAGAGCATATAATCACAAACGAT
>CAYVGR010000050.1:0-11917 GCA_964450065.1 uncultured Prevotella sp.
CTTAAAAATCAGTACATTTGCATATAATTTTAAGATAATTAATAGAAAACAAACAAGTTCAGCTTTATGTTAAGAATTGCCATACAATCTAAGGGTCGTCTTTATGACGACACCATGAATCTACTTGCCGAGGCAGATATCAATGTGTACGCCAGCAAACGTTCCTTATTGGTGCAAAGTTCTAACTTCCCTCTTGAGGTGCTGTTTCTTCGTGATGATGACATCCCACAAAGCGTGGCCAACGGTGTGGCCGACATAGGAGTTGTGGGCGAGAACGAATACGAAGAGCGACAGGAAAATGCGCAGATTATTTCACGTTTGGGCTTTTCAAAGTGCCGGCTGTCGCTGGCTATTCCAAAAACTGTGACCTATCCCGGGTTACAATGGTTTAGCGGGCGCAAGATTGCCACATCCTATCCGGTTATATTACAACGTTACCTTAACAAGCATGGCATCAAATCGGACATTCACGTCATCACAGGATCAGTTGAAATCAGTCCTGGAATTGGTCTTGCCGATGCCATTTTCGATATTGTCAGTTCGGGGTCCACACTCACACATAACAATCTGAAAGAAGTGGAGGTGGTGATGCAAAGCGAGGCATTGCTCATTGGTAATTGGAAAATGGACGACGAGAAGCATGCCATTCTGAACGAAATGCTGTTCCGCTTTGAGGCGGTGCATGCTGCAAAAGCCAAGAAATATGTCATGATGAATGCTCCTAAAGATAAAATTCCGGAAATTACAAAGGTATTGCCGGGCATAAAAAGTCCTACCATCATTCCTCTCTCAGATCCTGAATGGTGTGCCATCCATACCGTGCTCGATGAAAAGAGGTTCTGGGATATTATCGGAAAACTTAAAAATCTTGGCGCACAAGGCATTCTCGTAACTCCTATCGAGAAAATGATATTGTAAACAAGCCATCATGCATATTATAAAATACCCATCAAAAAACGAGTGGAGCGAAATTGTGAAACGTCCACATCTTGATGTTTCGCAACTTAACGAAACTGTGAGGAGCATCCTAAACGATGTCAAATTGCGTGGCGACGAGGCTGTAAAGCATTATGAAGCCATGTTCGATCATTCGGATTTGGAAGATTTGGCTGTAAGTGAAAGCGAGATAAATGAAGCTATGCAACTTGTTTCGGCGGAATTGAAAGAAGCTTTGGAATTAGCCCATCACAATATCCGCAAGTTTCATGAATCACAGGTTTTTGAGAGTCACAAAGTTGAAACGGCACAAGGAGTGATATGCTGGCAAAAAAGTGTAGCCATTCAGAAAGTAGGACTTTATATTCCCGGTGGCACTGCCCCACTCTTTTCCACGGTACTGATGCTCGCCACACCTGCCAAGATTGCCGGCTGCAAGGACATCATACTATGCACCCCACCTAATCGAGATGGCAAGGTTCACCCAGCCATATTGGCCGCGGCACGCATTGCCGGGGTTAACAAAGTATTTAAAGCCGGAGGAGTTCAGGCCATTGGAGCTATGGCATACGGTACGGAAACGATACCCAAGGTTTATAAAATATTTGGTCCGGGTAACCAATATGTAATGGCTGCCAAGCAGCAAGTGAGCCTGCACGATGTGGCTATTGACATGCCGGCAGGCCCAAGCGAAGTGTGTGTCATAGCTGACGAGAGTAGCAATGCTGAGTTTGTAGCAGCCGATTTGTTGTCGCAAGCAGAGCATGGTGCCGACTCGCAGGTGTTTCTGATATCTACATCGGAAAAGATGATTGATATGGTCAGGAACCAAGTGGAGCTGCAGCTTAAAAATTTGCCACGCAAAGAACTTGCTTCTGAAGCTTTGAAAAACTCAAAATTTGTATTGGTTCATGATATGGAAGAGGCTATGCAGCTCAGCAATGAATATGCCCCGGAACATCTCATATTATCGATCAAAAAGTTTGAGCAATTGGCAGAGCAAGTGGTTAATGCCGGTAGTGTTTTTATGGGAAAATGGGCTTGTGAAAGCGCAGGCGACTATGCGAGTGGCACTAACCACACCTTGCCCACCCATCAATATGCCATGGCTTATAGTGGTGTCAATCTGGACAGTTATTGTCGTAAGATTACCTTTCAGCACCTGTCGGAAGACGGGGTGAAAAGTATTGGCGATGCTGTAGTGACAATGGCTGAAAGCGAAGGACTCGAAGCACATGCCAATGCCATGAGGATACGTATAGAAAGTAGCGGTGACATATAGAGAAACCAACTTTGAAAAGATATATTGTAATTGATTATACATAATTTTAAGAAGGGACGAAATGAAGACTTTGCAGGAATTAGTTAGAGAAAACATTTGGCATCTGGCACCTTATAGTTCAGCGCGAAGCGAATTCTTCGGGCATGAGGCACACATATTCCTTGATGCCAATGAGAATCCTTACAACAAGCCCTTTAACCGTTACCCTGATCCTCTACAAATAGAATTGAAAGCAGCACTGTCTAAAGTGAAGCAAGTGCCGGCAGAAAATATATTCCTTGGAAACGGATCCGACGAAGCCATTGACTTGATTTATCGAATTTTCTGCTGTCCACAACGTAACAACGTGGTGGCCATAGAACCTACATACGGTATGTATAAGGTGTGTGCCGACATCAATGATGTAGAGTATCGTCCCGTATTACTTGACAACAACTATCAACTCGATGCTGACAAATTATTGGCAGCCTGCGACGATAGCACCAAAGTAATATGGATATGTTCGCCCAACAACCCCACCGGGAACAATCTCCAACAGGAAGAAATTGAAAAAACACTTGAGCGGTTCCAAGGTATCGTAGTTGTGGATGAAGCCTACAGTGACTTTTCCTCTGCCGAAGTGTTTCGAAACAAGATAGCCCAATACCCTAACATTATAGTGCTTAACACCATGAGCAAGGCTTGGGGATGTGCTGCCATTCGGTTGGGAATGGCTTTTGCAAGCAAGGAAATTGTTGAATTGATGAACAAAGTGAAATATCCATACAACATAAACTTGCTAACACAGCAGCAAGCCATCGACTCATTAAGACACCGTGAGGATGTCGAAAAGTGGGCAACATTATTATTACAGGAGCGCAAACATCTGATGAATGCATTTAGAGACCTCCCTATTTGCGAACAGGTTTATCCGTCTGATGCTAATTTTTTCTTGGCTAAAATGACCGATGCTCAGCAAATATACAACTATTTAATAGAGAAAGGTATTGTTGTAAGAAACAGGACACGCGTCCAACTCTGCAACAACTGTCTGAGAATTACCATTGGAACTAAAGGAGAAAACACGGAATTGTTGAGTGCACTGAGACAATATAGATAAGAAACTATGTTATAACTTATGCTTTAACGCATAGTAATAAAACCAATAGGTTTTGCCGTAGCTGTCTTTAAGCATCGTGTAACGAATCCGTTCGTCTCTGTTCTTTCGCTTTATAGTTTGGAATCCTTCATAGTCGGCCTCTAAAACAGGGTCCTTAAAGACTATCGAAGGATTATTTTTCATATGCGTATAAAGTGTCAATGCTTCCTGATAATGTTTAGGCAGAGAATCTTCCTGGTCATAATATAAAGGAAGTGACTGGGCAAAACCATCGATATCACCATCCAGGAGATATGCACACAATAGCCAATCATGAGACGCACGGGTGGCCCATTGGGTATTATGAAGCCTAATGAAATAATCCATTGGACGCATTTTCTTCCTAAAAACAACTCCTAAATCCTTGTATAGCTCCGTCTCAGGAATCATCATCAGTTTAACAGAAGTGCCGTTTGGCAACATGGCATCCGACCCACCTACCAATGGATATTCGAATAAAGAATCGCCAAGTTTTTTTTGTTTTGATAATGCCCAAATGCGAAGAAAGGTCAGACTGCTATCGGTTCTTTCTTCTTGCACCCCTACTTGGGAAGCTTCAGCATACTGACCTGAAAGCAAGCGCGTCTCAATGTGCATGCGATAATGGAACAAACGGTCATTACAGCCAACAGCACAGGTAAGCAAAGATATAACCGTCATGCCAAGCAGATTAACCCACAAGAATGATAGTCTACCTCCATTATGAGCTTGAAAATGAACAGATTCTATCTGCCTGCACATCCATACGACACCCACATAAATAATCATCAGCAGAGGAAATAACCAAAACCAATGTCCAATATAGCTCTCGTTTTCGAGATTGGGAGTAACATCTGTCAATATTCCAAGTAATAACAACGATGGAAAATAGGTAAGTGAATGAGCAAAACCATTAAGACGTGTTACAGCCAGGATTGCCATTTGTAACAACCACAGCACCAAAGTGATGAGAACAGCTCCAATAGTACGGTTGTAATGCGTAGCCCCCTGAGACAGAACATGCTGGGTTACTGACAATATATCTGCCTGATATTCGTACAGATATAAGAACGAAAAAAGTAAGAAAAGAACGGCACACATCACTCTTATGACGATAGTGCCATTCTTATGTTGATTTGTCATTAATGTTGTTTCTTGGAATTACTTACGTCTTAGCACCACCGCCGAACGAGCTGGTATATATAGTTTCATCCAGCCCTTGTGTTCCTGCTCATAAAGAGCATCGTGGTTAGTAAAATGCGTTATGGTGTCATCTGTTAGTCCGTTACCTCCGAAGTCCGGGGAATCGGTATTAAGCACCACTTCGTACGCTCCTTCGGGAACAAGGAAACCATAATCAGTATACGACCGGTTGGGCGAAAAGTTGAATACAAAAACGAGACTGCCACGCATGAATGCCAACACTTGATCACCATCGTTATGCCATATTTCCTGCACTGGTTGGTCGTTAAATCTCTTTTCACTCTTTATTACTTTGAGCATTGCCACATCGAAATCGCCAAGATAGTGATAGTTCAGTTCCTTGTTGTCAATAAGATTCCACTGGCGACGTGCATATTTATGACTCCAGCCATTGCCTTCGCGGGGGAAATCTATCCACTCCGGATGTCCAAACTCATTGCCCATAAAGTTGAGATAACCGCCGTTCATGGCTGAAGCCGTAACCAATCGAATCATCTTGTGCAAGGCAATGCCGCGATGAACCACATCGTTTTCGTCTCCTTTCTTAAAGTGCCAATACATATCTGCATCTACCAAACGGAATATAATGGTCTTATCGCCTACCAAAGCCTGGTCGTGACTTTCACAATATGAGATTGTTCGTTCGTCTGACCGCCGATTCTTGACCTCCCAAAATATACTGCTCGGTTTCCAGTCTTCATCCTTGAGTTCCTTGATAGTCTTGATCCAATAGTCCGGAATGTTCATGGCCAAACGATAATCAAAACCATATCCGCCATCTTCGAATTTAGCAGCAAGCCCAGGCATTCCGCTAACCTCCTCCGCTACGGTGACGGCATAAGGATTGACCTCATGGATTAGCTTGTTGGCCAGTGTGAGGTAGCAAATAGCATTGTCATCCTGATGCCCGTTAAAATAATCGTCGTACGAAACGAAGGCCTCGCCCAGTCCATGGCTATAGTATAACATAGAGGTGACACCGTCAAAGCGGAAACCGTCAAAATGAAACTCGGTAAGCCAATATTTGCAATTACTTAACAGAAAATGTATGACCTCGTCCTTGCCGTAATCAAAGCACAAGCTATCCCAAGCCGGATGCTCATGTCGGTCTCCCGGATAAAAGAATTGATTTGGGTCTCCGGCAAGATTACCAAGCCCTTCCACCTCATTCTTCACAGCATGCGAATGAACAATATCCATGATTACTGCAATGCCCATCCCATGGGCAGCGTCAATGAGTTCCTTGAGTTCCTCGGGAGTGCCAAAACGACTTGAGGGGGCGAAAAAAGAGCTGACGTGATAGCCAAAACTACCATAATACGGATGCTCCTGAACAGCCATCACCTGTATGCAGTTGTATCCGGCCTTGGCAATTCGAGGCAGGATATTATCCTTAAATTCCGTATAGGTGCCCACCTTTTCCGCATCCTGAGCCATACCAACATGACATTCATAAATAAGCAGAGGGCTCTTCTTGGGCCGAAAACTCTTTTTTGTCCAATTATAAGCCTCCTCAGGAGCCCATACCTGAGCAGAAAAAATCTTCGTTTGCTCATCCTGAACAACACGTTGTGCCCATGCCGGAATGCGTTCGCCTTCTCCACCATCCCATTTCACATGAATCTTATACAAGTCTCCATGTTTCATAGACTTTGCAGGAAGTTTCAACTCCCAGTTCCCACTGTCGGTAATTCTCTTGCAACGATATAGCTCGTTCTCGGTCCATTCGTTGAAATCACCAACCAAATATATATCAGTAGCATTGGGTGCCCATTCACGGAACACCCAACCTCCACGGGGCGTCTTGTGTAAACCAAAATAATTATAACCATTGGCAAATTCGGAAAGTGATATTTTACCGTTTTGAGTCAACTGGCTCATTTTCCACAGAGCATGGTCATGACGACCACGAATTGCATCTTCAAAAGGCTCAAGATAAGGATCGTGAGCAACGATTCCAATATGTTTTGGAGCAGAGACCTTCTTTGATTTCACCAACTTTTTCGGAGCTTTCTCTTTCACAGTCTTTTTAGTTGCCATGGTATTGTAGTTTTATATGATTACTAATTCTATTAGGCCTTAACCTTAAAAATAGCTTTTCTTAACTCTGGTTGTGTTGAAATGCCGGGAGCATGTCCATCCTGTGGCATAAAGATAACAAACTGTCCCGGTTCCACCGTCACGAAAGTCTGAGAGGCTGCACCGGGCAACTTGGCCATATCTTTGTCTTCATTGTATTCAGCAGCAGGAAGCTCTTTCATAGGGATATATCCATAAGTCTCCGGTGTACTGATAGGCACCTGAATGTCTATCATCTTCCGATGATATTCCATAGCTGCTTCTTCACGTGTTTTGCCTTTAAGGGTTTGAATATTTACAAACACATCTTTTTCCCTTATGGAGTGCTTGCCGTCTTCTAACTTTTCCCATGTGTTCGATTTCAAGAAATCAACAACATCCTGAAATAACGGATTCAGGGAAACGTACTTTTCTAAGTTGTCTAATGTGTCAATTATCATAATAATAGCGTTAAGAATTATTTCAGTTATCATTAAAACGGCGTCCGCTGTCATAATGTCCCGTAGAGATAACCCGGCCGTTACGATCCTTTTCAACAAAGCGACCATCCCGGATATCATTGACATACGTACCTTCAAAACGTTTACCGTCTTTTTGCTCCTCTATGGCTTTGCCATTGCGCATTCCATTTTTATAGATTCCCTTGAAACGGGTGCCGTCAGCATAATGAATAATCACCTCTCCTTCAATCTTCCCATTTACAAAATCTCCGTCAAACACATCGCCATTTTTCTTCGTGAGCTTTCCACGCCCATTTTGAATATCGTTTTTCCAAAGTCCTTCATATTTATCGCCATGCGCCCATACAAAAGTACCCATACCATCGCGGTAACCCTCAGCAAACCGTCCCGTGTACCGATCACCGTTGGCATACTTAAAAATACCCTCTCCGGTGCGCTCTCCCTGGTCATAGTCTCCTTCGTAACGGTCGCCGTTTTGGAATATGTATATACCTCTGCCCTGCTGGATGTCATCTTTCCACTGGCCCTTATACACATCGCCATCTGCATATTTGTTTACCCCGTAGCCAGATCGTTGATTATTCACCCAATCTCCTTCATAGGTGGTGCCGTCTCCCCAGTCGAAAAATCCCTTTCCTTCTTTTTTGTCATCCTTCCATTGTCCTTTATAGTAAGCACCGCCGGCATATATATATTTTCCTTTACCTTGTCGCATGTCACGATACCATTCTCCGTCATATTTATCTCCATTGAAATAATACATGACACCGTGTCCTTGCTGATAGTCCCTAAACCATAGCCCAACATACTTGTTGTTGTTGTTATAATAATAGGTACCCCGCCCATGCTGCTGGTTTAAAAGCCATTGTCCTTCATATTTTTCACCATCCGAAAATGTATATATGCCATATCCCTGGCGCTTCCCTTTAACAAACTCACCTTCATACGTATTGCCATTATCGAACAGTACGCTCCCCTTTCCCTGTGGTTTTCCGGCGACCATCTGTCCTTTATACACCCCTTTAACCCCAACCTCCTGAACAGTACAAGAGCCTAATGTTATTTTCTGCGCACTGCTGCAGATTGGAATTGTAAAAAATAATAAAGCTAATATTTTATTCTTCACCATTCAAAATCTATGTGTTATTGATTTTCAAAGATAATAATAATAATTGGATAAAAATGGAGATAAATAGATATTTAAATCATGAAAGCATGCTTTTAACATTATTAAATAGGCATGTTTATTAGTATTTTTGTAAATTTGCATTACAATCAAAGACTCCAATATGAAAAAAATTGCCATTATTCCCGCACGATACTCATCCACAAGATTTCCAGGCAAACCATTAGCCCTACTTGCAGGAAAGCCCGTTATACAACATGTTTATGAAAAGGTATCTCAAACCATCAGTAACACATGGGTAGCCACAGATGATGAGCGCATATTCAATAAGGTAAAAGAATTTGGCGGGAAAGCCGTGATGACACGTGAAAATCATCAAAGCGGAACCGACAGGATACAAGAAGCCGTGACCCGCATCAATACGGATGCTGAGATTGTTATCAATATCCAAGGTGATGAACCGTTTATACAACAATCTCAAATCGAAACAATATGCCAGCTGTTTAACGACCCTAATACCCAGATTGCTACCATTGGAAAAGTGTTCACCAATATTCAGGAGGTGGAAAATTGCAACTCTCCCAAAATTGTAATTGACAACAGTCAGTTTGCCATGTATTTCTCTCGTTCCGTCATTCCATTTGTAAGAGGAGTAGAAAAAAAAGAGTGGCTTAATCATTATCCGTTCTTGAAACACCTTGGCATCTATGCTTATCAAAGGAATGTATTAGAAAAAATAACACAATTACCCCAATCTTCATTAGAAAAAGCCGAAAGCTTAGAGCAGCTGCGATGGCTCCAAAATGGTTATAGAATAAAGGTCGGACTTACCAATATAGAAACAATAGGTATCGACACACCGGAAGATTTGGAAAATGCGGAGCATTATCTAAGAAACCGTCTATCATAATGAAGGGGTTTTCCCAACAGCCCACCACCATCTCCAGCTGTACGACCCCGCCCACTCAAGATGTTATAATTATACAAAACTTATCTCGAATCTTATCTGTCTTCAAAATATTACGTCCATATATATGGTAAATTAGAATTAAATCATTAGATTTGATGACTTGTCATGAAAAAGTAAGTCACATGCCATTATGACGTAAACAAACGTTATGTTTTTACAAATAAACATAATAAAGTCGTTATTCTTATTTTATTTTACTATATTAAGTTCGCTTTAAATAATTGGCATTATTAAAGCTTTTTACTTAGTATATTATATAAGCATGAGACAACTTAAGATACAGAAGAGTATAACAAATCGTTCCAGTGAAGCGTTAGACAGATACCTTGTAGAAATAGGACGTGCACCACTCATATCCATTGATGAAGAAATAGAACTGTCGCAAAAGATAAAGAGGGGAGGCAGGGAAGGTGATAGAGCCAAAGATAAGCTTATCACTTCCAACCTTCGTTTCGTTGTATCTGTGGCAAAGCAATACCAGCATCAAGGATTATCATTAACAGACTTGATAAACGAAGGAAACATCGGACTTATTAAAGCAACAGAAAAGTTTGATGAAACTCGTGGATTTAAATTCATTTCATACGCTGTATGGTGGATTCGGCAGAGCATACTCCAAGCTATCGCTGAACAAAGCAGAATTGTAAGGCTTCCCTTGAATCAAGTTGGAACCCTAAGTAAAATCAACAAAGAAATCAACAAGTTCGAGCAAAAACACGAACGTCGTCCCAGTACCCAAGAGATAGCCGATGCTATCGATGTAGAAGCAGGCAAGATTCGACAAAGCATGATGGCCGACGGACATCATGTGAGTATAGACGCACCCTTTCAGGAAGACGAAACCAACTCCATGGCAGACATTATGGCCAGCGGAGAAGACAGCAGGACAGACAAAAGCGTTGACCATGAGAGTATGGCTCAGGAACTGAATACCGTGCTTGAGAGTGTGTTAAAAGAACGGGAAATATACATTATCAGAAAGTGTTTTGGAATTGGATGTAACGAATTAGGACTTGAGGAAATTGGCGACCAATTAGGATTGACACGCGAAAGAGTTCGCCAGATAAGAGAAAAAAGCATTGCCAAATTACGTGAAAGCGGTAATATTAAAATCCTGATGAAGTATTTAGGATAATCTAATCTCTTCAATTTCCTATCAAGACACGACAGTTAATCCTATGGTTAGCTGTATTTTATACAGTGAGTTCTATAAATTATCAAAAGCTAATTTATGGAACTCACATTATTATGTCACAGAGCAACACAAATTGCCAATTAGTAAAACAAAGTTACCGTTTTCTGGCATTTATTTTTTAAGCATTTGGAGAAATTTGCGCCATGTTTTGACCAATAAATTCGGCTTGAAAAACGGGAAAATATCAGAGACTGTGCGTTAGCTATCTTATCGCTATGCCTTTCGAACCTAACGGCCATGCAAAACAGCTCTACTCATAGTATGATTAAACCCTCATTGCAACGCCATTCGATATCCAATTACAGGCAGCTTAAATGAAATTGTCAAGGCAGTATTACAAAACTGCTGATTATCAAGAGATTATAAATAATCGTAAAATTTTAATATTTCGGACTTGAGATAATTTATTTTTGAATTTATGGAATATAGAGAGAGGTTTGTCAAGAAAAATATCAATAATGAAAACTTCAAGATGTTTTCATGGAAACATAATTCAGAATAATAACGAGTTAAAAATAATATACTTGAACATGGTTTTCTCTTCGTTTTGTTTGTTGGCATACACAAAAACCTTATCTTTGTAGATATCAAGATCACATTGCCTTGGCAACAACTCATTTATCTTATGCAAATAGATATTAATAATTTAATTAAATCTTTTAAGGAGAAGACAGCTGTAAATATCCCACAGTTTACAATTAACCATGGTGAAATCTTAGGATTGGTAGGTAATAACGGTGCCGGTAAAACCACTTTGTTTCGTCTTATGCTCGACTTGCTTCAAGCCAATGAGGGCAGCGTTTCCTTTACCCCCATGCAAGACTCTGCGGATCAGGAACCATCATCTATTAATCCGGCTCAATCGGAGGAGTGGAAAAAAAGAACAGGTGCATATATAGATGAGGGATTCCTCATAGATTTTCTTACCCCCGAGGAATATCTTGACTTCATCGCCAAGGTAAATGGGATAGAAACCATTGATTGGCAAAATATCGAATCAAGCCCCATCGGGCAGTATCTCCCTTTTGCCAACGGTGAAATTTTTGGGCAAAAAAAATATATTAGGAATTTCAGTGCAGGTAATAAACAAAAGATAGGAATTATATCTGTTTTGTTTACACATCCCGAATTGGTTATTCTTGACGAACCCTTTAATTTTCTAGATCCTTCCGGACAAAACATTCTCAAAAAACTGTTGTTAGAATATCACACAGCCACAGGGGCTACCATATTAATTAGTAGTCATAACTTGCAACACACCATAGATATCAGTACCCGGGTAGCCTTGCTCGAACATGGGGAAATCATAGAAGACCTGCCTAATGAAAAGGGACGTGCCAAAGAAGCTCTTGAAGCCTACTTCAACGTCTGACACCAATCTTTGGCGGAATTTGCAAAATTAATGGTGCAGACTTAATTTTATCGGCATATTTTTTGGTGATATAACAAAAAAAGGATATCTTTGCAGACGAATTTCAGAAACCACATTCCATGTGATTATATATTTGAAATTTATCCGGACTTAATTATTGAGAACTGTAGTAGTGG
>CAYVGR010000051.1:0-11645 GCA_964450065.1 uncultured Prevotella sp.
CAATATAAGAAAGTGGAGGACGAATAATGGAACAGCAAGGAAAAAGCAAACAGAAGAAGAAGGATGTCCGCGTGGACTTCACTCCGATGGTTGACATGATGATGCTTCTTATTACGTTTTTCATGCTCTGTACGTCTCTGGCTAGGCCCCAGACCATGGAATTGAGTATGCCGAGTAATGATAAGAACTTAACGGATGAGGACAAGTCGGTGACCAAGGAATCGTACACCGTTACGATATATTGTACAGCCGATGACCAACTCTATTATGTGGCTGGATTGGTAAAACCGGATCAGCCCGACTGTTTGAAGAAAACCACATGGGGTGTCCAAGGCATCCGATCGGTGCTCTTCAATCACGTAACAGAGGACGGTACTTCTCCGGTAAAGGATGTGATGAAAGCCAAGGCAGAGCTCGACAAAAAGAAGGCAGACTTCAATGTTAAAATGTCTGACGAGCAATACAACAAGGAGTTGAGCAAAATCAAAAGCGGTGAAATCGGCGGAAAGAAGATCCAGACGATGACCGTTATTATCAAGGCTTCTGACAACGCAAGCTACAGGAATCTTGTAGATGCTCTCGATGAAATGCAGATTTGCAGCATAGGCAAGTACGTGATCGATAGGCTTAGCAATGATGATATTACGCTTCTCAAGAAGAATAATGTCAAGATGTAAGCACATGACGAAACGAATTAAAAGATAACAAATGGCAAAAATAGATGTAACAACCAACGGTTGGACAGATCTTATCTTTGAGGGTAGGAATAAACAATACGGTGCTTACAAGCTCCGTAGGAATACCCCGAAGAGAAACATCTATTCAATTGTGGTTATATCACTGCTGGCTGCACTGTTCATCGGAATCTATGTTGCAAAGTCTGCATACGATGAGTATCAGGCTGCACATCAGAAACACGAACAGGTAACAGAGTTGTCAGCACTCAACCAGCCTAAGAAAAAGGCTGAGGTAAAACGTGAAATCCGCATTCCTGAGAAGAAACAGGAAGTGGTTAAGGAAGTGAAGTCCTCTATCAAGTTTACCGCACCCGTTATCAAGAAGGATAATGAGGTGAAACCTGAGGATGAAATCAAGACCCAGGAGGAATTGATGCAGACCAAGACTGCTATCGGTGCCCTTGACGTGAAGGGTAACAGCGAGAGCGGCGAAGTGCTGAAAGTAACTCAGCGCGTAGCCGACGAGCCTGTTAAACCCGACAAGCCCGAGGTAGAGAACAAGGTGTTCGATGTGGTGGAGCAGATGCCTTCATTCCCGGGTGGTGCTGCCGCCTTGATGAAGTTTCTCTCTGATAACATCAAATATCCTGTTGTAGCTCAAGAGAATGGTGTGCAGGGACGTGTAGTGGTGTCGTTCGTGGTTGAGCGTAACGGTTCTATCACCGACGTTAAAGTCGTGCGTTCGGTAGACCCATCACTCGACCGTGAGGCCACCCGCGTGGTAAAATCCATGCCCAAGTGGATTCCGGGTAAGCAGAACGGAGCTTCCGTGCGTGTAAAGTATAACGTTCCTGTATCATTCAGATTGCAGTAACCTATATTTTATGAGGAGAACTACATCTTACGATATTATAGTAGGATTAACACTGGTAGCTTGTCTTTGTACTTCTTGCAATAACAAGAAGAGCAAAGACGGGCGCACAGATACAAATTCATCAGGGGCGATTAGTTTCGTCTCTGATGAAAGTTTTAGCCCTGTTGTCAAGGACGGGAAAAAGTCTGACGCTGCTAATGGCGTGCTTGACGTCAAAGGTAACAGCGATAAAGACGAAACGCTCAAGGTGGCTGGGCGTGTACCAGGTGCAACGGTTGGGCCTGACAAACCAAAAGTCAAACCAAAGCCAAAAGGAAAAGGTAAACCAATAGCCCTGGAAAAAACAAATGCCACGGACAGTGTGTTCGACGTTGTTGATCAGATGCCTTCATTTCCCGGTGGCATAAAAGCCATGTTGAGCTATATCTCTGAAAATCTCGAATACCCGATGAGAAATGGGACATGTGGTGATATACCAGTACATGCCGTGGTGACATGCATTGTCGAACGCGATGGCTCTATTACCGACGTGAGGGTCGTGCGCTCTGTCGACCCAGTGCTTGACCTTGAGGCAATCCGCGTGGTTAAGGGCATGCCAAAGTGGACACCCGGCAAGCATAACGGCTCTGCCGTGCGTGTCAGGTATGCGATACCCGTAAGTTTCAAAAATTGGTAACCATGGTCTTATGAGTAAAACGATATCTTATTTCATAGTAGGATTAGCACTTTCCGTATGCTTTTTTTCTTCCTGCAACAACAAGAAGAGCAAGGACGGACGCACAGACACGTATTCATCAGGCGCAATAAGTTTCGTCTCTGATGAAAGTTTTAGCCCAATCATTGAGGAAGAGAGGT
The DNA here is from genome assembly GCA_964450065.1 of uncultured Prevotella sp. GTDB lineage: Bacteria > Bacteroidota > Bacteroidia > Bacteroidales > Bacteroidaceae > Prevotella. The sequence continues at coordinate 2,407 of CAYVGR010000051.1, forward strand.
TTGTCTTCCAAAAAGATTACCCCCAGGCCGAAGTCACTCCAATTTATACCAACGAGTCAGAAGCTATCAACATGCTTCTCGAAGGCAAGACTTTCCTTGCCTTTACTGCCCGTGACTTTAAACCGACCGAACTAAAAAGCCTACGGGATCAGACTTTCAGACCTGTAGCTCTTAAGCTTGCGTACGATGCTTTGGCATTTATTGTACACAAGAACAACCCCGACACGCTTATTTCCGTGAAGGATATTGAAAATATCATGACGGGTAAAGTCACATCATGGAACGACTTGTCCAAAGGCTCCAAGAGTGGCGAAATTACTGTGGTATTCGACAATCCCAAGTCAAGTACTGTCCATTTTGTAGAAGATTCTATCCTTGGAGGCAAACCTATCAGTAACCCCAATGTGGCTGCTGTGAACAAAACCGAAGAGGTTATCAAATACGTTGAAAATAATCCCGGCTCAATAGGAATTATCGGAAACAACTGGCTTAACGATAAACGAGACACCACCAACCTTACCTTCAACAAGGATATACGCGTGATGAGTGTAAGCCATATACATCCGGCAACAGCAGCCAGCAGCCGTAAACCATACCAATATTATATTTATAACGGGGAATACCCATTGATCAGAACCGTTTACGCATTGCTCAATGACCCCCGAAGAGGCCTTCCCTGGGGCTTTGCTCACTTTATAGAGAGCCCGAAGGGACAGCGCATTATTATGAAAACAGGTCTTCTGCCTATGATGGGTAACATAAATGTAAGAGATGTTAATGTTACTGAATAGCAGAAACAAACTTTCTACATTTACGTTATTAGGGTTAGATATAGGAATCGAAGAACAATATACAAAATAGAATAGATTATGAAAGCAGTAAAGTATATATTGATGGGTGCACTGGTATTTGGATCAGTAGCCCCGGTGATGGCACAGGACAACAAAGCTATCACCGAACAGGTGACAAAGATGATTAAGGCAAACGGCCCGGACTTTAAGAACCAGGTGAAGCAGTTGTATAAGGATCATAAGAAAGATCCGGAAGCCCTTGTAGCTATTGGACGTGCTTTTCTGAACGAGAAGGACACGGAGAATGCTACCATGTTTGCTGACTATGCGCTCAAGAGAGACGGCAAGTTTGCCAAGGCTTTTCTCCTTAAGGGAGACATAGCAGTTTCCAATGATGATGCCGGCGGAGCTGCGGAGAACTACCAACAGGCCAAGTATTTTGATCCCAAGAATCCTGATGCATATTACAAGTATGCCATGATTCTGCGTGGGCGAAGCCCCGAGGACGCTGTGGCCAATCTCGAAGAGCTTCGCGTACAACGCCCTGACTATCCCGTGGACGCGCTTTGCGGTCGTATTTACTATATCGCACAAGACTACGAAAAGGCTGAAAGCTATTACAACAAGGTGACAAACCAGAGTGAGCTGAGTGACGAGGACATCACCTATTATGCCATGTCCACTTGGCTGCTGGGCAAGCGTGAGAAGAGTATTGGTATCTGCAAGACCGGATTGGCACGCGATCCCCGTCGCTCCGGATGGAATCGCATCGCCTTCTACAACTATACTGACCTCAAGCAGACCGCCGAGGCACTTGATTATGCAGACCGCCTGTTCAACAAGAGTGACAGTGCTCACTTCATCGGCGAGGATTATATCTATCACGGCACAGCCCTACAGCAGGCTGAGCGGTGGAACGAAGCTATCAAGGCCTATGAAAAGGCCATCGAGCTGAATGAAGGCAACGACAAGCAGATAGCCATTATCAACAAGAACCTTTCTGATGTTTACCTGAAGGAGGACGATTTTGAGAATGCTGTTCTGTATTTCGAGAAATCGTTCGACAGCAACAATCCTACCATGGACAACCTCGATAACCTTGGAACGTTGTATGCCACGATTGCAGGAAAGCGTTTGCAGGCAAACGACACCATCGGTTCACAGCAGTCGTTCAGGAAAGCCGACGAGGTGTATGGCCGTATGATGGAGAAATTCCCCAACTACAACAACTATTGCAACTTCATGCGAGGCCAGATTAATGCTAACCTCGATCCGGACAGCAAGAAAGGACTCGCTAAGCCATATTATGAGGCTTTGACAACATCCCTTGAAGAAAAGAGCGATAAAAACAGCAGTGAACTTGCCATGCTCAAGCAGGCATATCTCTACCTTATCGTTTACAACTTCAACGTAAAGCAAGACATCGAAGGTGCTAAAAAGTATGCTGCCAAGATGCTTGTTATTGAGCCGGAGAACGAGGTAGCCAAGCAAGTTCAAGGAATGTAATCACCCGATTGCTTTTCAAAAATGAGATAAGACAACATTTTTATCACTTCATATCATTATCCCTTTCCCAATCAGGAAAGGGATTTCTTTATCCGACAAATGATGTAATTGGATGTTTGCTTATCTGTTCCCTCAAAAATGCACGTTGCCTTTTTGAGGGACGACTACCTATACGCGCCAGAAAGCAGTTGATGGTTTTGAATATCCAATCATCACTTTCCCAAATGCATTCGATATCATGAAGCTGAAAAGCATTGCATCGTGCCAGCTAATGAGGCTCAGGCTTATATGAAGGCAGAAGGATTAATAGGAGAAAAAGTGGTGGCTACACATACATTATCTGCGTCGGACAGACCGAGAAAGTTGGTGTTGGAGCAAGACAATATGAATATGCCGTTAGTGGCAGACGGCTCTGATGTCGTTGTTGTGGTGTCCAGAGTCAAACGATATCCGTCCTGGATACTTACTTTCCCATTAAGATGAGTTATGAACGAAGTTATTACAAGCTTGGCATCTGTTACTATTTAAAATAGTATAGGAACTGTGCCTCGCCTTTGAGGGCAGGCTTGCGCTGTCCTTCAATCTCAATTAGGAAGGCAATGGTGGCCTTGCAGATGCCACGCAGGTTCTCGATTTTCTTCAGGTCGGCCACGAGACGGATTTTGCTGCCCGTGATGACGGGAGTGCCAAAACGCATGTTGTCCATGCCGTAGTTCACCATCATTTTCAGGTTGTTCACCTCAATAATCTCATTCCACAAGTGAGGCAGGAGCGAGAGCGTAAGGTATCCGTGGGCGATGGTGTTTTTATAGGCACTTTCCTTTTTTGCGCGTTCCACGTCAACGTGTATCCATTGGTGGTCAAGAGTTGCGTCAGCAAATTCGTCGACGCGCTCCTGATCCACCTCAAGCCATGCTGATTCTCCGAGTCGCTTGCCCTCATGAGCCGCGAAATCTTCGAAAGAGTTGATGATAATTTTTTCCATTTCTTGTGTTTTACGTTATGATGATAACACAAAAATACGATAATTATATCGCATGCACAAGGTTTGAACGTACTATTTCTTCACGATGCGTTGGCGTTCGTTACTTAGAATGCTCTTTAATTCGCGTGTGATTTCAGGATATTTGGTGGCCACATTCTTGTGTTCATACAGACTTTTGGTCATGTCGTACAACTGTGGTTCGGGCAGATTTCCCGTTTCTATTTGGGGTGCCCAAGTCACCATAGCCGGGCCGTCGTTGGGCTCTATATATTTCCAGCGGTGCGTTCTCACCGAGAGTACGTGTTCGCTCGATTGCTCGATGACATAGGCTCGCCCAACGGTATCGACACCCATGAGCGCGTTCAGCTGGTTTTGACTATCGGGAGCGCTGCCCTTGGGCAACCGGGCTTGAACTAAGCTTCCGAGCGATGCCAGCAGGTCTACCTGGCTGACTAATGCATCAGATTGCTGTCGGGAGGCTACGCGGGCTGGCCAACTCACAATCATTGGCACGGCGGTTCCACCTTCAAAAGCGCTGTATTTATATCCGCGGTAGGGTCCGGCCGGTCGGTGCCCGTTGAGTTTTTCCTCGGCCTGGTCGGCGTAGCCGTCGTCTATGACCGGCCCGTTGTCGCTGGTCAGAACGATGAGCGTATTCTCTGTCAGTCCTAATTCGTCTAATGTGCGCATGATTTCTCCCACCGACCAGTCAAACTGCACAATGGCATCGCCACGCACGCCCATGATGTTCTAGCCCCTAAAACGGTCGTGAGGGAAACGCGGAACGTGCACATCGTTGGTGGCGAAGTACATAAAGAACGGCTGGTTGCGGTTGTCGCGGATAAACTGCACGGCGTGTGTGGTGATGGAGTCGGCGATATTCTCGTCTTTCCACAGGGCTTTACCACCACCTTTCATATACCCGATTCGACCGATGCCGTTTACAATGGACATATCGTGACCAATGCTGGACTTCTGGTTGTATAGCAATTCCGGATTGTCTGCACCGGTAGGCTCTCCCGGAAAGTTATGATCGTAGTTTACTTCGATCGGAGCCGACGGGTCGTAGTTGGCCACCTGCCCGTTCTCGATAAACACGCATGGCACACGGTCGGCCGTAGCGGCCATGATATAATGGTAGTCGAATCCCAAGTCGCCCAATGCCTGGGGCAGCGGAGCGTTCCAATCCTGCTGTCCGGTTTCGTCTCCAAGTCCCAAGTGCCATTTTCCGATAGCACAGGTAGTATAACCTGCACTCTTAAACATATCAGCCAACGTAAACTGCCCGGGCTTGATAATCATGCCGGCATTGCCCGGAGCAATGTCGGTATCCGGGCGCCGCCAGGCATATTCACCCGTTAGCAAGGAGTAGCGCGACGGTGTGCTGGTGGCGGCAACGGCATGTCCGTTGGTAAACCGAATGCCCTGCTGGGCTAAGTGGTCGACATGGGGTGTCTGAACATTCCGTGCACCGTAGCATTGCAAATCGCCATATCCAAGGTCGTCTGCCAGAATAACGATGACATTGGGTTTCTGAGAACCTTCATTGGGCATGTTGCCATTTTGTTCTGCATGTGCCGACACCGGTTGGATGAGTACGGGGGCAACGAGCGTGGACGTCAGTAATTGATGATGTTTGATACGCATAGTGAGATAAAATTAAAAGTTGTGAGGAATCACTGTATGATGTTCTTCTTGTTCAATGGGATTGTCGATGAAATTCTACCAAGCCATCCATCGGAGCCTGGATGATACGTCCGAGGTTCATCTTCTCCTCGTGCATAACCTCCTCAAGCTGTGGCTTGAAGACCAACGCAATGGAGCCTATGAAGCCAATGGGCAGGCATTCGCAACCCTCATACTGCTGCACATTGCGCCGCAAGAACTGCCGGAATCCGTTTTTTACGATGGCTTCGATGCAGGGTTCAGTAATATTGGCTTTGAGGAATGGGGCGAATGATGCCATGAATCGGTTGGGGGTTTTCTGTCGATACACCCTTTCGATGATGTCGGCATTGGTCAAAGCATATTGCTCATGAAACCTGTCGATGATGTGTTGTGGCAGTTGGTGCTTCATGATGTCGCCCAGGAGTGTGCGCCCCAATACCGCACCACTGCCTTCGTCGCCGAGGATATAGCCCAGGGGCGGTACGTTTTTTATGATTTGGCTGCCGTCGAAGGCGCACGAGTTGCTGCCCGTGCCGAGTATGCAGGCTATGCCCGGCTGATGCCCGCAAATGGCGCGCGCTGCCCCGAGCATATCGCTGGCCACCTCGCAGGTGCCGGTAATCATGATGCAATTGCGCAGAATGTCCTCCACGAGGGGTTGCTTTTCCACTGTGCAGCCCGCACCGTAGAAGTGCACGTCGGTCACTTCTTGGATTTGCAACTCGGGCAACAGCATGGTCTTGATCTCTGCGGCCATGTCTGCTTCGGTCAGCTGGAAGGGGTTCAGTCCCTTGGTCTGCACTTGTCTCGTTGTGCCGTCAGGTTTCAGGAGGCACCAGTCTGTCTTGGTAGAGCCGCTGTCGGCAATAAGTTTGGTTGTCATAATTTTTTTGTTTTTTTTGTTTCCTCCGCTCGGCTTCGCCGAATCTTAGAATATCCAAAGAATATCTTTTGCTTGTGTTGTTGCTTATCGCCGAATATCTTTTTGGACTCGCATGCGAGTCTTATCTTAGAATATCCTTGCGGCGTGGATATGTCTAAAAAGCATGACATCGATTGTCTTCTGTGTCATACCAGTATTTTTCAAAGACCACTCTGCCATGGTTTGTAAAATTAAGTAATATTCCTATTGGTTTGTGGCTCAGCGACAAATAAGTGAACAATTGCTTACGATGCGAGGGTTCTATGGCATCTGTAGCTTTTAGTTCCAAGATAATGTTTTTGTCTACAACCACGTCTGTCTTAAGCACCCTGTCCAGCTTGACACCTTTATAATATATGGGCAATTCAGATTGATGATCGACTTGAAACCCCTTTGATCTGAGTTCGTAGACCAATGCAGACTCATACACAGACTCCATCAGTCCCCCATGCAGTTCATTATATGCATCAAAGGCACATCGTATGATTGTATGGACACTCTCTTCAAGTTCTTTCTGCTTTGTCATTGCGTAGCTGATATTTTAAGATGAGACTCGCATGCGAGTCCAAAAAGATATTCGGCGATGAGCTTATAGCCTAAAAGAAGATATTCTCTATATATTCTAAGATTCGCCAAAGGCGAGAGGAGGCTTATCCTCCACATCGTTTTATTCGCTCGTTTGTTTCTTTCCGTATGATGCATCAACCTTTTCGCGCACAAGGAAAGTCGTGACAACGGTGGCGAGACAACACAGCATGACTATCCAGAAGAACCACTCGTAGCCCACCAACTCTTGCAGATAGCCGGCAAACATGCCCGGAATCATCATGCCCAGAGCCATGAAAGCCGTGCAGATGGCATAGTGGGCGGTGACAAACTCGCCCTTGGCAAAATACATCATATAGAGCATGTAGGCCGTGAAGCCAAAGCCATAGCCAAACTGGTCGGCCGCTACGCAGATGCTGATGACCGTGATGTTGGTGGGAAGGAATGCCGAGAGATAGACGAATGCGAGGCAGGGCAGCGTGATGCTGGCGGCCATGGGCCACAGTGCCTTGCGCAATCCCCAGCGCGATGCGGCTATGCCGCCGATGATGCCACCGACAGTCAGTGCGACGACGCCAATGGTGCCATAGACAATGCCCACTGTGTCGGTGTCGAGTCCAAGGCCGCCTTTCGCCTGTGGGTCGAGCAAAAACGGGTTCACCATTTTCAGGAGGAAAGCCTCGGGCAGCCTGTACAGCAGCATGAAAACGACGGCCAACCACACCCCCGGCTTACTGAAATAAGTGTAAAAAGTGCGCGCGAACTCGCTCAATATTTCTTTTGCACGACCATTTGCGGCCTGTCCTATATGCGGCTCGTCGGCTGTGGGGCGTGGCAGGGAGAACGTATGCCAGAGCGTCAGGGCACAGAACATCACGGCGGAGATGCCCAAGGTGATTTGCCACGAGAGGGGAATGTTGCCCGTCGACTTCTCTAATCTGCCCGCAATATACACCAGCACGCCCTGCCCAAAAATGCTGCTGAGCCGATAGAACGTGCTGCGTATGCCCACAAAGAAGCTCTGCTCTTCCTGGTTGGCGGCCAACATGTAGAATCCGTCGGCTGCAATGTCGTGCGTGGCCGAGGCAAACGCAGTGATGGCAAAGAGAATAAGCGTGACGGTGAACATGCTTATGGGCACCTCCTTGCCGGCTATCAGCGACGTGTCGGGGTGGGGAATGGTCAGCGTGAGCAGCACGAAGAGGGCACTCATGAGTATCTGCATGCCCAATATCCACCACCGCTTGGTGCGAATGATGTCCACAAAGGGACTCCACAGGGGCTTGATAGTCCAGGGCAAATAGAGCAGGCTGGTGAACAATGCCATCTCGCCATTGGGCACTCCCATCTTGGTAAACATCGTCACGGAGATGTTGTTGACTATGAAATAAGGTATTCCCTCGGCAAAATATAGCGTGGGAATCCACCACCAGAGAGAGTTTTTTAATTCACAATTCATAATTTTCAATTCACAATTATGCTGTCGCGTTTTTTTAATTCACAATTATTCGCAAGCTCATCAACTCGTCACAATTTTCAATTCACAATTAGGCGGTTGGCAATTCACAATTCATAATCCCAAATTCACAATTAGGTATGCGCGTTGCAATTCACAATTTACCACTTCTCGTTCCTCATTCTTCACTCTTCGTTCTTCACTCATAATTGGGCTACGCGGAGATTATACATAGCTCATAATGGTCTGGGCATTCGTGCTTCACGTCTTTAACGGTAGGGCATCAAATTGTGAATTGAAAATTGTGAATTGTGAATTACAACCCGGCTCCTTTCCTCGCCATGAGTTCCCAGGTGCGGATGCGATCCTTGTAGAGGTTGTAGCGGTTGTTTTTCTCCACGCTCAGGTCGCCGTCGGAGTTGTCTTCCCAGCGGCGGCAATTATAGATCACGTCGTAGATGCGGCCAATGGGATATTGCCTGCTGATGGCCAAACCGAGCGCATAGTCCTCGCCATAGTTCACGTTGGGCAGGTTGATGGCACGCAGCACAGGTGTGAAGAATGCGCGCGGAGCACCCAGACCGTTGATGCGCAGGGCGTTGTTATGTCCGTTTTCGGCTGTCCATTCGCGGTGGTCAATCTTTCCCGGGGGCAGGATGTTGAGGTTGATGTCGGTCAGCATGTACGACCCGATCACCATGGCACACTGCTCTGCGCGGAAAGTATCGACAATTTTCTGCAACGTGTCGGTGCCCGAATACACATCGTCGGAGTCCAGTTGGGCGATGAATCGGCCACACTGCGGATGATGGGCAGCCATGTTCCAACTGCCGCCTACGCCGATGTCGTTGCGTTCGGGAATGAGGTGAATTACGCGTGGGTTGTCCTTGTACTTGTCAATAAGCTCGGTTGTGCCGTCAGTAGAGTGGCAGTTGGGGCCGTTTTCCACCACAAAGACATTGTATTCGAAGTCGGTTTGCTGGCTCAGCGCACTCTCGATGGCATCGCGAATGGTGCTCACGCGGTTCAGGACGGGAATCATAATCGATGCCTCGACCTTGAAGTCGCCTGCGAAATCCACCGGCTTGGTGTTGGGAGCGAGGTATGCGCCCACTTCCTTGAGATGCTCGGTGCAGGCCGCTTCCATTTCTATCTGCGATTCGCGGTTGCGCGGGTCCACGTAGTCGAAGAGCTTTTCGCCCGTTTTTCGAGTGTCCAATTCCACTTCGGAATACAGAAATTCGTTGATGTGCTCTATGCGATGTTTCTGCGACAGCTTCAATCTCAGATCGTAAAGTCCTGCTGCCGTGTAGTTGGCCGTGGTGCGCTTGGCGGCCTCTTTCAGCGCGTCGGTGCGGAAGAGCA
>CAYVGR010000052.1:0-11580 GCA_964450065.1 uncultured Prevotella sp.
CAGTAAGCAAAGCCGAATGTTAAAGTATTTAAGTGGACACTAGTGATTCTTCTTATAGAAATACTCTACCTGGAATGTAAGTGCGTTGTCTAAGAATCCCAACTCAAGACCAATGTCTGTTGTCTTTGCGGTTTCCCACTTCAAATTCTTAGACTTAAGATAAGCAGCACGACCACTGGTGAAGCGTATTCCATTGAGAGTATAAGCTATTGGACCATATGCAATGTCGTCAAAGTTGTATGGATCAAGGAAGTTAGAACCAAGCTCACCATAGCTGGCACGCAACTTAAGTTTGCTCATTACTTGCTTTGGGAACCAAGTCTCTTCCTGTACGTTCCAACCTACTGACAATGAAGGGAAGTAACCTACACGGCAATCCTTCGCAAACTTAGATGACTCGTCACGACGAATACTTGCAGAGAACAAGTATCGATTCTTGTAGTCGTAGTTTAATCTACCAAAGAATGACAAGAGGGCTGCATTCTCATCGCCTGCAGAAATCTTGCCGTCAATACTTTGGAAGCCTGTGATGTTTGTGCCACCTATGTCGTTAATGGTTGAAACCCCCATCGAATGATAGTACTCCCGCATCCAGCTAGTACCTACAAGAGCATCAATACTATGACCTTCAAATGTCTTGTTGTAAGACAAAAGATTATCGATGGTATAAGTAAAAGTCTCACCACGCGATTCAGATATACTGTTACGAGTGTTGCCGAAGTCCACATCTGGAGTACCATCTGCATTCCACTTTGTGTTATAGGTTGGCTTGTGTGTATAGGAGTGCGCATTACTTCAGTTAGCACTGAATGTTGTCTTATATTTCAAGCCATCCCAAAGATCAAGTTGAGCATTAATTGCGCCGATAACATCGGTTGTACGATTGTAACGGTCGGTGTATTCCAGCGGAGCAATCTTGTTCACAGCTTTCCCATCCTCAGGATTGATATAGTAATCTGGCCCTCCCGATACGAGTCTACCTTGTGCATCATGTATTGGCAATGTAGGTAATGAGATACTGAAAGGAGTTGTCGGAGTCTTGTCGCGGTGTGACAGCGACAAGTTCTCGGACAATGTGAGTATACCTTTCTTGTATGAAGAGTTGACACGGAAATTGTAGCGCTTATAACCAGAATAAATGGTCATACCCTTTTGGTCAAGATAGCCAACGCTTGTAGAGAATGTAGAATTCTCCCCACCTCCGGAAATTGAAGCATTGAGATTCCACATTGGAGCGAATTGCAGCCACTGGTCAGCCCAATCGGTATCCACATCTGGATTTGTCGGGTTGTCGTTCTCTGGAGCATGTGCAAGACCTGAGTTGTCAGCCACCTTGTTGGCGAACTCGCGCCACTGTGTCGCATTGAGGAAGTCAGGCACATTGGTTGGTGTCTGAGCAGCAAATGAACCATCAATTTCAACCAGCGGCTTTCCCTTCTTGCCACGCTTTGTGGTAATAATTACTACGCCGTTTGCTGCACGCGAACCATAGATAGCGGCAGCTGCACCATCCTTAAGAATTTCTATCGACTCAATGTCGTTAGGGTTAAGGGTGGTAAGACCATTGTTACTGAAAGCCCCGTCAATAACATAAAGTGGTTCTGTGTCGCCAAAAGAGGCAGCACCGCGAATGACGATGTTAACATCAGCACCAGCAACACCTGCCTGCTGAATAACATCAACACCTGGAGTGCGTCCCTGAAGAGTAGACGCAACATTGGATGAAGTCTGTTTAACAATATCCTTACTTGACACAGAAGCTACGGAACCCGTAAGGCTCGACTTCTTTTGGACACCATAACCCACAACGACAAGTTCTTCAAGCGATTGTGAATCACTCTGCATCGTTACATGAAGAGGTTGTCCATTCCATTTCACTTCGACAGGCTCAAAACCCAGATAAGTAATAAGAAGTACGTCACCCTTGTTTACCTTGTCAAGAGCAAAGTCACCATCAAGACCTGTAATCGTAGCAGTCTTAGAGCCTTTTACAACAATGGATGCGCCGACAAGAGGCTCTCCAGTAGAATCTTTAACTATACCCCTACATACACCGGATTGGTCGGCCTGTGCATGTATGGCCTGTTTTGTGGCAGCTTTTGCTATTTGGGGATACGTTATACATCCCCCAGCAATTGCAAGCAGAGCAAAACTAATTGACTTAAAGTTAGTTGCCATAAATTAATTGTTTATTGTTAGTAATAGGTTTATTATTATATCTTTACTTTTACGATAAGTTTCCTTATCTTACGACTGCCTATTGCTGGCGCATGTGGGTCTTCTGGCCACACGATCATAAATTGTCCAGGGTGAAGCTTTGCATATACTGAAGCTGGTTCTGCATACAGGGCACAGTCGGCATCCTCATCATAAGGCTTTGAAGGCGACCCGGTGTCAGCAATATCTTTCCATCCTATGGTTTCCTCGCCTTCCAACAACACGTGAATGTCTATATACTTGCGGTGCACTTCGAGCATCTGTTTTTTGGCTGCAACACACTCAGGATTGACGTTGTTTATAAACAAGTCATCTCCCTGAAGTTCAATACGTCCACAAGGTGTGTTTAGTAAATCTTTTGATTTGATGTAGTCAAACGTTTTTTTGAACAACGGATGAAGCGATTCAATACGCTTACTATGTTGTAGACTTGATATTATCATCGTTTTTAGTTATATTAAAATTAGACATTATTCCATATTGTCAGTCTTTGGGTGCAAAGCAAACAACTGTACTGCAAGTGCCACGGCTACAACTGCAGCAAGCACAGCAAAGCCAAGTCCGAGGTCGCCATTATCGCTCCACTTGCCCAATATATTAGTAATGGCTGCTCCGGCAAATACACCCACCATATTCATTATACCATAAGCCGTGGCACGCTGGCGCGCTCCTACAAACTGACAAAGGATAGGCATGTTGTTGGCATCGAACATACCAAAACCTATACCGAACAACAACCCAGCACAGATAATGCCTATCACGCTATGACCGAAGCCAAGTAGAAGTAGCGATGGTATAGTAAGACCAAGACCTATAGCACCTGTATACACACGTCCTCGTATGTTTCGCTTAACCCAGCGGTCACTCAAGGTGCCACCAAATAGCACTCCGATGAATGATGAGGCAGCAATGGTGATAGTAGCCATCGGGCCTGCTTGTGACATTGGCAAGTTGAGGTTCTCGGCAAAAAGTGTTGGCAACCAGTTCTTGGTAGCCCATCCCGGCAAACTTGGAACAGCAAAATATAGTAGAATTACCCAGAAAGCTATGTTACTGAAGAGCGACTTCATACTGCCTAATACACTTATCGATTGCGATTTTGTAGTTTCAACTGCTGCGGGGATCTCCTCACGCTGCTTGTCACGAAGAAACACTGCGAGGATAAAGGCATAAACAATACCGATGATACCAAACTAGTGGAATGTGGTGTGCCAAGAATAAGCTGCAGCAAGTGTAGCTCCAAAGCCACCCACAGCTTGACCTATATACAATCCTGTCATGTGTATACCTACTGCAAGCGAGCGCGATCCCCCTGTGTGGTAGTCGGCAATAAGAGATAACCCCGCTGGTAGGTAGAGAGCTTCGCTAATGCCCATTAGAGCGCGCAGCCAGAATACTTGTTCGAATGTGGTTGCCAACCCCATAAGATAAGTAACTGAAGACCACACCAAAAGGCTGCCTACAATAAGCCACTTTCGGCTCAGACGGTCGGCAATGATGCCTGACACCGGACTCATCAAGCCATATATCCAAAGGAATACAGCCATTAGCCGACCAAAATTAGTGGCAGACTGTAGCTCTTGTATATCCATCTGCATAGCATCCTTCATGGTGCTGAGCATCTGGCGATCCATGTAGTTGAGCAAAGCCACTCCTCCAAGAAGGCCTACCACAACCCAGGGATAAATCTTTGAATTCTTCATAGAATGTTTAGATGTTTTCTTTTTTAGTTTAATATAAAACAGAGATTACGTGTGAGATTTAGATTAAAAGTTAGGCTGTCACCATTGAACAGTATCAACATGCTTAGTACAAATGAGACACAACCTAACTTTGAACTAACCTAATAACTCACTTATGTTCTGAAAAGATCTCATTACATAGCATATACGAGCGAATCATCATACGCGGAATATGGAATGGACCTTTGAAGAGATTACCTTTAGCGGGCTGTGCCACCGAACCGTCACGACGTAAATATCCGTACCATTCGCCATACTCGTGATCGGGGAAATGAGCGTAGGTCCAATCGCTTATGATACGATGACGTTCCAAATACTTCTCATCACCAGTCAGCTTATAGGCATACAGGTTCGCTATGATAGTCTCGCACTGTGGCCACCAGAATTTCATATCCTGTGAATAGTCTTGCTGTGGATAGCCTTTGCAATCACGGAAGTTGATTATACCGCCATACTCCTTGTCCCACCCCCAGTCCCAAGACCAGTCAAGTACTTGCAAAACAAATTTCAACAATTCCTTATCGCCGCGACGCTCTGCTACTTCCATAAGGAACCAGGATGTCTCGATGCTATGGCCGGGGTTGATAAGACGTCCGTTAATTGTGTCTATGAACTCACCGTTTGGGCCAACAGTTTCGAGCAGAGCTTTAAATTCGGGGTGAGCGAAGTTCTTTGTAATCAACTCAAGAGAAATGTCGATTTGGTCGTCAAGCTCAGGATCGTCAATAACCTGCTTCAAAACATTGGCTACGTTGATGAGAATCATCGTTATGCTGTGACCTATAGTCTTGACCGCAGGTAGGTATTTGGGTTCGAGAAGTCCCGGAGTGTTTAGCCGATGACGCATCTCACGGAATATTTGCATAGCCTTATGCGCATACAAACGATCGCCGGTGGCCTTGCTATACTCGGCCATAGCGATGGCTGCAAAACTCTCACTAAATACATAGCGACGCTTGCGAAGCGGAGTGCCATCGGCACCCACCTCGAAAAACATGTGACGATCTGTGTCAAAACAATGATCCTCAATAAAGTCGATGGTCGACTTTGCTGCATCAAGCCACTCTTGACGGTGTTCTATATTGTTGTAAGCGAAGCTGCATATGTAGGCAAAACGACCTTGAAACCATACTGATTTGGTGGTATCCATCAACTCACCGTCGCGTGCAACGCAGGTATAAACGCCTCCATTTTCACGGTCAAGGCCAAACTTCATCCAGAAGGGCATGATATTCCGAACCAAATCCTCATAATAACGATCTGCCCAATAGCCTATATATTTATTTCTATCCATTATTGAGTTTTTATTTTATGAGGCTTCGAATAGCGCAAATATAACTTAGGCGTACGGAGAACGTCCTTATAACTTAAGAAGGACATGTTTGTCAAAACCTCATTCATTAATAATAATACTTACATTAGAAAATATTACACTTGCTAAAGAAGTTAATATCCTCAAGCTCCTTCTTCATCTGAGCTTCTTCCTCGTCAGTCATGTTGCGGAATGGCACGCGGTTAGGCCCGAGGTCGAATCCGAGGAGTTTCATGATGCGCTTTCCGCCAACGATATTGCCACGGAAGTGGCAGATCACGTTGATAACCTCTTGGGAAAAGTTCTGCTTCTCGCGAGCAGTCTCGATATCGCCGCGATTCCATGCGTCAATAATGCCCACAAGCTCACGTCCGTTGTAGTTGGTTGTGCCGCCGATACCGCCACGAGCACCACCCTGAGCGAGACTCGGGAGGATTGTTTCATCTTGTCCGTGAAGCATGTCAAACTTGCCGCCACCATAGAGACGACACTGGTTATACTCGTAGAGCGCCTCGTATGTATACTTGATGCCTGCAAAGTTCTTGATGCGTCCGTCAACTGCTTTCAAAAGGTCTACCATGGGCAGGAATGCGCCGTTGAAAGCAGGGATATGATAGTAGTAGAACGGCAATTCTGGAGCAGCGTTTGCGATAGTCTCGCAATACTCCACGAGTTCCTCGATGCGACCGATCTTCGGGAACGGAGGTGCCATTGATCCGATGCCCCATGCACCTATTTTCTGAGCGTGCTTTGCAAGGCGCACACTCTCGCGCAGGCAGCAACTGCCTACATACACAATAACCTTAAAGTCTTCGGGAGCAACGCTCACCCAACGCTCAGCAAGTTGCATGCGCTCCTCGGTTGTGAGCATATAGCCCTCACCAGACGAGCCGTTGATGAACACCCCCTTCAATCCATTTTTCTGCAACATCTCGGCATAAGCCTTGATTGGCTCGAGATTAACGTCACCATTTGCATAGAACGGAGTAAACGGTGCATCAATAAGTCCAATAATCTTTTCCATAAATAAATTTGAGTTAGTTATTGTTATTATATTATATTTTCAAGTGTAAACCTACATTAGCCATCCGGTGTCCAACGAGTTTATGCTGCCATAGTGATGAAAAAGCTCTTCTCTGAACTTTCCGAAAATGTTGACAGGCAGTTGCCATCAATAACGCTCACGCCTGCCACCAACACGTCTATCATTGCCGACTTGCCAAATGCGGCGGTGGCTAAACAATTTGGAAAAAAGAATAAGGCTGTATGCACATGCTCTTATTATCTTGGGTCGTTAATGTTTTTAGTGGTTTTTGCTTAAGTTCTTATTTGATGCTGCAAATATAAATAAATTTCTTAAAACGCCCAAGGAAAACAAAATATATTATTTAATACAGGGCTAAATAAAAAAGCTTATAAATAATAAGGGGTGTATAAAATAAAATAATTTATTAATAACGCTTTTTCTACGCTATCTTTTCACCTTATTATATATAGCATATATTAGCTATGACTTAGCATGGCTGTCCTTGTTGTCACATCACATGTATTTACAATAGGTCGGCGGGCGGTTTTTGGGGTAATGGCAGGTGTGGTGGAGTTTATACAAGTGAGCACAAAACGGTCGGTAAAAGGATAGTCACGCAGGGGCTTGGCAGGTTTCCAAACGGTGTAAATGCCAATATGGGGGTAGTCGTTATGGCTTGCACCACCATATTTGGCGGGCATCACCCACGTGGTTTGGGCTGGGCAATCATGCTAAATAGCACACTTCTCCTATTTTTTCGTAAGTTATCATGGCTGTTGGCCGATAGGCGATATGGCTCGGCTTCTTGCCACCAGGCATGCGCCAACCAGACCTGCACGCTCTTTCAAGGAGGATGTCACCACTTCAGAATCTTCGTTGACAATATTGAGCGAGTATTTTTTAATGGCCATTTGAACGGGTTGTGTGATGTAATCACCAGTCTGAGAGAGTTCGCCCCCAATGACCAGCACCTCCGGATTGAATATATTGATGATGCCAGCCAGACCCTTGCCTAATTCCGTTGCCATTTTTTGCAGCGTGCCTATGCAGAGCGTGTCTTCCTTGTCAATGGCATCCAGCACGTCGTACAAAGTAAGCTTCTTCTTCTCTTTCAGGAGCTTGTCTGACAGAATGGAGCGCTCGCCGTTGGTCACACTGCGTATGGTTTTGCGCAATAAGGCCATGCCCGAGACCTCGGTCTCGACACATCCTTTCTTGCCGCACCTGCACAGCACCTCGTTGTCGTAGGCATGCATGTGTCCAAACTCACCCGAAAAGCCCGACTTACCAAAGTACAGCTCGCCGTCAACGATAATACCGATGGCGATGCCCCAGCTCGCATTGACGAACACCATGTTTTTTGCGCCATTGCAGCATCCTGCGAGGTATTCGCCATAGGCCATGGCTCGCGTGTCGTTCTCTATGCATGTGGGTATGCCGATGCCATTGGTGAGATAACGATCCAGGGGTTGCTCTAAAAAATTGAAGAAGCTGTAGCTTATCCCCTCGAACGGATTGACACGTCCGGAAACATTCATTGATGCCCGCAATATCTTCTCTGGATCGACATCTACACTGCTGATGTAGTCGTTAACCTTGACTAAAAGCTCGTCAAGGCATTGCTGGGAGTTTTCCAATTGGAACACAATGTTGGTTCGCTCGTTGATGATGCGACCACTGAAATCGCACAGTGCTATGCCCAATGAGTCGTGATTGGGGTCAATGCCTAAGAAATAGCCCGATGTAGGTGACAGATCGTAGATGGTAGGAATACGGCCATGCGTTTGCTCGCGCTTGCCGTTCTCCATGACATATCCCATTTCAGCGAGTTCGTTGATAATCTTTGTGGTTGTGGGAACACTTACGTTGAGCTTTTTAGACAATTCGGGAATGGTGGCGCCGCCGCCATACATGAGCGACTTGATGAGGTTCTTGTAGTTGACGTTTTTTTTCTTCTCCAAATCCGCTAATCTCATAGGTATAGTCTTTGGCATAGTTTATTTCTCCCTGTGGGGTGTCGCATGAGGTGCTCCGTGAAGGGATGATGCAAAGATAAGCAAAATGTGTTGGCTGTACAACAGAATATCCACAAAAGATTCGTTCTTGTGGGCAATATAATGGTAGTCAGCAATAGTGTTTTAGATATTTTTAATAAAACTCACGAAATTTCATACCAAACCATAAGATTTGGCGTGTCTCGCTCTGTTATCAATAGCGTATGCCCCGATGCCTCATGTTGTTTTCAGGCCGTGGTTTGGGAGGTAGGTAAACACGAAAGTAGGAGATAAACTCCTATGAACAGTGTTTATCTCCTACTCGATTGTTGAATGTGGTATTGCTTATTCCCTTGCGCCAAGCATCTCGTCGATGTGCGGTATGGCAGAACCTTCGCGGTGACGGAAGAGGTTCAGGATGTCGCGCACGCTGGCTTCCTCCTCTACCTGCTCTTCCACAAATTTGTCGCAGAAGATGGCAGATGCGCGGTCGTTCTCCTCGTCGGCCAGGTTGGCCAGCTTGCAAATCAGTTCGGTCACATGCTGCTCATGAGCCATGGTGTCTTCGAATACTTCCTGTGGATTTTTCCATTCGGTCTTCACGGCAGGAATATCGGTGATCACCACCTCTCCGCCACGGCTCAACACAAAGTCAGCCATGTCCATGGCATGTTCTTTCTCCTCATCGCTCTGCTTGGTCATCCAGTTGGCAAAGCCTCTCCAGCCTTCCTTGCGGAACCAGAATGCCATTTGGAGATAGAGATTGGATGCGTGAAGTTCTTCTTTAATCTGCGCATTGAATGCGTCTTGCATTTTTTTGTTGATGTCCATAATAATATATTTATAATTTAGATGTGATTAAAATTCTGCTGCGGTTTACCGAAGTCCGAAGCCTCAATATAGGCACCCGGCTTCCACGGTGTCGCTTGGATAAAGATGTGGGCAAACCTCATGTCTGCCGTCCATATACTACAAAGTTATGCAAAAGAGGTGGCATAAAAAAATAATTTTGCATTTTTTACAAAGTATGTTTGCTTATTCTCGTCGCGCCACCCCTATTCATAGGTGTTCCCTCCTTCCTCCTCACAGCATCATCTTCCGGTTCTTTCTCCTTGTGGTATAGCTCACATGCAGCCAGCGTGGGGCAGGTGAGCCGATGGGTTCCAAGATGAGCTGGTCGAAATCGAGGTGCGCCTTGATGAAGGCATACATGCGCAAGCCGCGGTCCACGTCGTTGATCACGATGTCGGCAGCCTCTCCCCGTGTGTGTTGTGAGGCCGGAGCGCCGCCCACCAGCCGGTTCACGGGCTTCGAGCGATAGCCGCTGGAGATGATAATCGGGTCGAAACGGCGGCGCAGGGGTTCGAGAATGTTGATGGCCAAATGCCGCAGAGCTTGCTCCTGTTGCAGGTTGGGCGTGTTTGGAATACCGTTTTCGATAGCTGCTCCCGAGCGTGTCAATTCGTAAACCGTGAAATGTGTGGACAGGTGTAGTTGTTCTTGTTTTGTCATGATATTTATTTGTTAAAAGTTAATGATGTTTTTGTCTTGGGTTCGCAAAACCTCAGGATGATATCCGGCTTGTCGATGAGCTGTTGGTATCGGTACAGGATAGACAGTTCGGGCGACATCCGCTCGCGAATCTGCGACACCACACGCTCCAGACAGTGTGGCATGGACTGGCCTACAACAGCGAAGGCCTGTCGGGCAAGTTTTCGGCGTGTGTAGGGTCGTCCCTGGCGGTCTATACATGCATTTTGCATCCAAGTCAGGTCTATCATTTCCACAAGGTCCCGGCGTGTGCTCTTCCATTTTATGCTGTTGGGCGGCATGTCTATAAGCCATTGTACATCGGCTGTGAGCCGTGCCAGTGCTTTCCGACGAAGCTCGAAGGCGTCGGCCTGAGCCTTCGCGAATTGTGTTGCGTTCATCTCTGTCGAGATTTGTGTTGTTCCTAAAATCGATGTTGTTCGGTTTGACAGAATATTCATGATGTTTTAGAAGTTTATATGGTGTTAATATCGTTTTTGTGTCCATGTTTCCGGCAGGTCACGGTGACAAAGATAGACGTTCGGTAGAGTTGTCCCAAATAAGCATTCTTGGTTTAATGTTTATTGGATTTTATATGAAATGTATTTTCAAAACAAGGATAACGCTTTGCTATAATTGTTAAAAATTGCCTTGTTGGAATATCGCTCCAACGAGGCAGAATAAGCGATATGATTCTGTGTAATGGCAGGGGTTGTGGTGCAAAACACCGGAGCGGTATGCCAAAAGAGAGATTGCCGAATAGATTTGCAGGCGATATATGATTTTCTTCTCTGTCAATCTCCAAAAAATAAAATGCTCGTATTTTTCTTGACAATCACCCCTCCATATTTTGCGAATTTAAGAACATTTTTGTTTCCGTCCGAAATACGGGAAAAATGCGAGAGTTTGCACACGGCTGATAATCAACTATTTGGCAAATCCGTCCATTTCTCCCCGCTTTTTTCATGCGCTCATAGCTATCGAATGGCAGCACGATGAAGCTTTCATCACCTCGCGTTCAAAGCTTCGTCGCCCTCCCATGAAGCCCAAACCGCACGGTGATAAAACCGTAAACGCACCGCCACTGTTTCTTTTCCGTTTACCCAATCAAAAACGTTGGTCAAAACATGGCGCATTTCCCTCTGGATGCTCTGGAAACAAACTCCGAAAATTGGTAGTTATATTTTACAAAAATGAAGAGGGATATATAATTCAAAATTCAAAATTCATAATTCACAATTAGGCTGCGCGTTGGGCATGTTGATGCAACAGAAACGGTGGAAGGTTAATTGTGAAGAGTGAAGAGGGAAGAATTTGAATTGCAAACAGTCTGAAAGACTGCATCTCAATAGCCGTATGCCCTTCGGGCTTACGGTAAAAAGAACGAACCGTTGTGATTTAGTCTGAAAGACTGCCCTTTTGTTAATTCAAAATTACAATTAATAATTCACAATTAAACACGCGCCGGGGCAGATATTTTAAGATAAATCTTGCAAAGCAAGAATGTGAGATTTTCTGCGATGAGCCACTTGTTGCACAGTTTATCCGAATGGAAAATATTCTCTGGATATTCTAAGATACCGCAGAGCGGTGCGGAGGAGCTTTTTTAATTCACAATTCAAAATTAGGCTTACGCTCAATTTTGAATTATGAATTTTGAATTTTGAATTGCACCGCGCAGCCTAATTGTGAATTGAAAATTGTGAATTGTGAATTAACAAAAGGGTCAGTCTTTCAGACTGTACCCATACGGCGAAT
>CAYVGR010000053.1:0-11528 GCA_964450065.1 uncultured Prevotella sp.
TATATGGCGAGCGTACATTGGGCAATGAGCCGATTATCCGTCCCGACTTCACGTTTTACAAGACACTTGCCGTGAAAATTCGTCTGCAAATGGAGCAACTCTGCATGTCCGAGGCCTGGAATGCCAGTGAGGCAGATTTTAAGGACAAGCACGATGCGGTGCTCGAAGACCTTTATGCACGGGTAAAAACCATCACCGCATATAGCCGTGGGGTGCTGGACAAGTTGCATACACAATACCCCATGGTGCTCGTGAGCAACTTTTATGGAAATATCAACACGGTGTTGCACGAGTTTGGGTTCGACAAATATTTCAAGCACGTCATAGAGTCTGCCGTTGTCGGCATACGCAAGCCCGATGCACGCATCTTCACCCTGGGTGTGGAGAGCCTTGGTCTGAAGCCGGAAGAGACCGTAGTTGTGGGCGATAGCTTTTATAAAGACATAGAACCTGCCCGCAAGTTAGGCTGCCATACGGTGTGGTTCAAGGGCAAGGGATGGACCGACAGGACATACGACGAAACGGTGCCAAACCATATCATTACCGATTTGGCAGAATTGTTGGAGATATAGTCCACCAATACTAAAAGCAAACGAATGAAAAGATTCAGGATATTTTTTACTCTCATGTTGCTGATGCTTTCCACAGGTATCAGTGCACAGATAAGCGGTGTCGTCATCGATGCTGAGACTGGCGACACCTTGCTCTATCCGAGCGCATCGTATAAAGGCCATCATGTCGCAGTGAGCGGTAATGCCATGGGCAAGTATTCCATAGCTCGGCACGAAGGCTGGCAGCTTACTTTCTCGGCGGTAGGATATAAATCAAAAACCGTCAAGATTACTGCCAGCACACCTTCCATACTCAATGTGAGGCTCCGTCCGGATACCAAGCAGCTCGGTGAGGTTGTGATTAAATCCAAGCGTGGACGTTACAGTCGTAAAAACAATCCCGCCGTGGAGCTGATGAAGCGTGTAATTGCAGCCAAGAAGCACACCGACCTGCAAAATCATGACTATCTGCAATACACCAAATATCAGAAGCTTACGTGTGCCATCAATGACATTAACACCAATGATATCGATTCGGGGTTTATCAGTAAGCGTCGTTGGTTGCTCGACCAGGTGGAGAAAAGCCCATACAGCGACAAGCTGATTCTCCCCATAAGCGTGGACGAAACGGTGTCGCAACATATCTACCGCAAGAATCCCAAGAGCGAGAAGACTATTATAAAAGGACAGAACTCTACGGGCATTAACCGGCTCATCCAGACCGGCGACATCCTGAACGTGGCCATGAAAGACGTCTTTACCGATATTGATATATACGACGACCAGATCCGGTTGCTTCAATATCCGTTCACATCACCCATTGGCAAAGATGCCATATCATTTTATCGGTTTTATATCGAGGACACGGTCTACGTAGACCATGACCTCTGCTATCATTTGCAGTTTATTCCCAACAACCAGCGTGATTTCGGGTTTCGGGGAGAACTCTTTATTCTTGCCGACTCGTCGCTTCATGTGAAGCGGTGCAATCTTACCATTCCCAAACACAGCAGCGTGAATTTTGTGGAGAACATGCAGGTGAAACAGGAGTACCGCAAGTTGCCAAACGGGGAATGGGCATTGAGCGTAGACGACATGATTGTCGAAATGAAGTTCTCCAATTTGCTGTCAGAGGTATTGGTTATCCGTACAACCCGGCTCAGTGATTATGCTTTCGACGAGTTACCCAAGCAGTTGTTCAAGGGCAGGACTGCGGAAAGGCGTGAGGCCAATGCGCAGATGCGCGATGAGGCTTTCTGGAACAAATACCGAAGTGTGGAGCTCACCAAGAGCGAAAGCTCGATGGATGCCTTTATTCATCGTATTGAGCAGATCAAGGGATTCAAGTATATTATCTTTGGTGCAAAGGCTCTTATCGAGAACTTTGTGGAAACGGGCGACCAGAATCGCCCAAGCAAGGTCGATATCGGGCCGGTGAATACCATGATAACCAAGAATTTTATTGACGGATTCCGCACACGTGTCAGCGCACAAACCACGGCCAATCTGAACAAACATTGGTTCCTGTCGGGATACCTTGCCCGTGGCTGGCGCTCGAAAAAGACATATTATAAGGGTGAACTTACCTACTCATTCAACAAAAAGGATTACCTCCCCCGTGAGTTCCCGAAGCGCACGCTGACTTTCACATCGACATACGATATCATTTCGCCCTCCGACAAATTCATTCGCACCGACAAGGATAACGTGTTCACAGCTTTCAAGTGGGCCACTGTCGATAAGATGATGTTCTACAACCGTCAGCAGCTGCTTTTCGAGTATGAGTATGAGTGGGGATTCAAGACGATGTTGAGCTTGAAGACTGAGGAGAACGAGGCGGCCGGACGATTGTTCTTTAATAATCTGAACAGTGGAATTACGTTCGCCTTCCCTGACCATGTTGTGGCCGGTGAACAGCTGCATAATGGCAAGATGCGAACCACGGAGTTGAGTCTCAGGCTGTCGTTGGCTCCGGGGCGCACCTATATCAACACCAAGCAGCGCCGTGTGCCCATCAATCTTGATGCACCCGAATTTATGATAGGACATACTATGGGATTGAAGAATGTTCTGGGAGGAGAATATAGGTATAACTACACGGAAGCGTCTGTCTATAAGCGCTTTTGGATGAACAGTTGGGGTAAAATAAACACTCATCTCAAAGCCGGCGCACAGTGGAACCGTGTGCCCTTCCCACTGCTTATCATGCCGGCGGCCAACCTTAGTTATATTGTTCAGGACGAGGCTTTCAACTTGATTAACAACATGGAGTTCCTCAACGACCGGTTTGCAAGCCTTGACGTGGGATGGGACTTGAATGGAAAGCTCTTCAACCGCATTCCCTTGATCAAGAGACTCAAGTGGAGGGAGTTCATCGGTGTGAAGTGTTTGTGGGGAAAACTCACCGACAAGAACAATCCGCTGCTGCCCCAGAACGCAGGTAATGCTACGATGATGCAGTTCCCCGAAGGCTGTTACGTGATGGATCCCAAGCGTCCATACGTAGAGCTGATAGCAGGAGTGCACAATATCTTTAAGATTCTCCACGTCGAATTTGTACATCGTTGCAACTACACCTACTTGCCAACCTGCACCCGAAACGGCGTGAGATTTATGATGAGGATGACTTTTTAGGCAGCTTAATCTTTATTTAGTACCTGCGGATTTAGCCTGATATGTTTCGCTTACAGTATAAGTAGCGGGATATGTCAGGCTAAAATTGTTAATGGATGGCAGATACATGCGTTTGGCTTTGAACATTAGTTTTCAAGGTGTAATCGTAATAAGTCAAATTTGTTATTTCAATGTAATAGCCGTTTAATACCGTAGAAACATACAGCTTGTAATTTTGCAACCAGTAATATAGTCATGCGGTTTAATAAGCAGATTTATATAATATAACATGAAAGATTACAGGATAAATAGTACATTGTTGTTGGTTTTGTTAACAACATCGAATACATCTTTTGCAAGCGTACCTATGCTTACAGAAAGTAATCCGATTGATAAAAAGGAGGTTGTCAATCGTGCCACGGTGAAGGGAAAAGTAGTAGATGAAAATGGTGATCCCATTATAGGGGGCACTATCAGTGTGAATGGCAACACAAGGAGAAACGCCATCACAGATATCAATGGCAACTTCTCTATTGTAGCTGATATAGGAGAAAAGCTGACAGTGTCCTATATAGGTTATGATGACAAGACTCTTAGCGTAGACAACTTGACCCAGCCCATAAACTTTGTCATGACAAGCAACGATCATGACTTGAACGAAGTGATCGTAGTGGGCTACAGTACGAATAAGAAAGTTAACTTATCGGGATCAGTAAGTTCAATCAGTGGCTCAACCTTATCTAATCGACCACTATTCAATGTGTCTTCAGCCTTACAGGGGATGGCATCTGGCGTAACTGTAACCACGCAGAGCGGACAGCCTGGAGGCAACAGTGGTAATATTAGAATACGTGGCATTGGTACCTTTGGGGGCGACAGTGCGGCACCTTTGGTTTTGATAGACGGTGTAGAAGGTACCATGGATGATGTTGACCCTAATATCATAGAGTCGATTTCAGTATTGAAAGATGCTGCTTCTGCTTCTATTTATGGCTCCAGAGCTGCCAATGGCGTTATACTTGTCACTACCAAACGTGGCCACGTTAACGACCGCTTCGACATTAGTTACAAAGGATATATAGGCTTTCAGAATCCTACGGCCTTACCGGACAAAGTTGATGCCATCGAATACATGCAGTTGGAAAACGTAGCATACCAGAACGACGGAGCTCAAGCACCTTACTCGTCTGAGTATATCGAAGAGTATAGGAATGGCATACAAACCGACCCAGACAATTATCCCGATACTGATTGGCAAAACTTAACGCTTACTGAGCATGGCTTCAATCATGGACACACAGTTACCATGACCAACGCAGGCCAGAAGATATCGGCTCTGACTTCATTAGGTTTTGATGAACATAAGGGATTGGTTGTCAATTCGGCCTATCGCCGTATCTACTTGCGCAACAATATGGACTTTCAGTCTACAAAGCGCCTACATATCAAGCTTGATTTACAAGTGAGCAATGCCAACAAGCATAGTTCACCTTATGAAAAACACGCGTTCAACTACATGAACACACGTACACCAAATATTGTTAATCAATATTCTACCGGGCTGTATAATGGCAGTGGCTTGATGGGTAACAATCCCATACTTTTATTGAAAGAGGGTGGCAATGTAAAACAAAACACAATCCGCACAAATTTATCTGCATCCCTTGACTATATATTAATGAAAGGATGGAATGTAGTGGCACAATTCACTCCCAGGTACAACACAGTCAATACGCATACTTACAACAACTCTGTAACGACCTATGGTGATCCCGAGGGTACTACGTTGCTCAAGAGTTCACAGGGGTTTAATACACTGACCGAAACCGGTAACAGGCATTTCTACTGGGATGCACAAGTCTTCTCTACTTTCAACCGACAGTTTGGGCTTCACAATATCAAGCTGATGGTCGGGTTGGAGAATCAAACTTACGATCACAAAAACTTATCGGCCTATCGGCAGGGATTCAACTATCCTCAATACGACGTTATCGACGCCGGGAATATAGAGAACATGGATAATAGAGGCAATGAGGTTCAATGGATCATCAATTCTTATTTTGGGCGCATTAACTACAACTTCAAAGAACGCTACCTTCTTGAGGCTAATCTTCGCACCGATGGTTCGTCACGTTTTGCCAAAGGGCATCGCTACGGAGTTTTTCCTTCATTTTCAGGAGCATGGCGCATTAGCGAGGAATCTTTTATGCAACCTATCACTAAACATGTGCAAAACCTAAAGGTGAGACTCAGCTGGGGTAAGCTGGGCAATCAAAATATTGGACATAGTTACTATCCAACGATACAGTCGCTAACCACCGGCACGTTCTCGATGAATAATAAGTTATATCCATTAGCCACCTTGACATCCTTAGCTAATACTGATCTTACGTGGGAAACATCTACTATGACAGATATAGGTTTGGATGCCACACTGTTTAATTGTCTTGATATTGTTGCCGATTGGTATTATAAGACCACAGACGGCATTCTTATGCGACTTGATGTGCCCAATATCATAGGATTCGGTGCACCATATCAGAATGCTGCAAAGGTACGCAATGTAGGATGGGAGATAGGGGTCAACTATCATCGTTCATTCGGTGATTTCACTTTAGGTATAGGTGCTACGCTTTCTGATGTTCGTAACAAAATAACCGACATGCGTGGGACGACCTCTACCAATGGAGATATTCGCAACCAAGAAGGCTCCGCCATCAATTCTATCTATGGCCTTGTTTGCGAAGGATTTATCAACTCTCAGGAAGAGGCTGATGAAATCAATGCCAACTGCCCTCAATTTGGGACTAAGGTATATCCTGGTGATTTGAAGTATCGTGATGTCAACCAGGACAATAAAATTACTACAGACGATAAAACGATCATAGGCAGCACAGTTCCGCGTTACACCTATAGCGGTGTTATCAATATGGACTATAAAAACCTGCATCTTGGCCTTTTTTTCCAAGGTGTGGGCAAAGCTGACGGCTATCTTAATTCCTATTACGTAATGCCTTGTTATCAAGGCGGTACCTACAGAAAAGAACACCTCAACTATTGGACAAAGGATAACCATCAAGCAGCCACTCCACGTCTTTCTTATGCCAGCAGCAACAATACCTACACCTCATCATTTTGGATGAAGAGCTCGGCTTATTTGCGTTTGAAGAATATACAGTTGGGTTATGATTTGCCAAAGAAATGGATTAAACCGTTAAAAATTAAGTCGGCCTACCTATATATGAATGCCAACAACCTGTTTACATGGACCGGATTCTGGCAAGGGTTCGACCCGGAAGTCAACTATGACGCCTCGGTCACAGATGGTGTTGTATTAGGTTCTGCTGCTAATTATCCACAAGTTAAGACTTTCACCATCGGCGTGGAAATAAAATTCTAATGACATGACAATGAGAGCAAAACACTTTTTTGTTTATATGGCAAGTTTTTGCATAATGTTGAATTCGTGCTCACTCGACCTTGCACCTATGGATGGTCCTACTTCACAAAGTTTTCCTTCGACGGCAGTCGAGGCCGAAAATGGATTGTATGCCGCATATAAGAATTTGAGCGGGTATCAAGGAAATAAAACTCCTTGGTGGAAGGTGATGGACAATATTACTGATATTGGCGTGACGCGTTGCAACACGGTGAAGTATGCAGAACTCATAACCAGTGCTGCATCTGGGGAGAACGCATGTGTCGTTGCCCTGTATAAGAACCACTATGAAACCATCGCCCGCGTTAATCTGGTGTTGGACGGGTTGGAAAAGTTGAGAGGCTCTGCCGACAGCGAACAGACCGAGGCAATACGCAGCGAATTGCTTTGCCTGCGTGCGTTCTGCTATAATAATCTTATATGCCACTATGGCGATGTTCCCTATATTGACCACACCTTGTCACTAAGCGACAAGGAATATCCCAGAACCTCCAAGAAAGAGATTGTAGAGAAGCTGCTTGCCGACCTGAGCGATGAGCGATTGGCTTATTTGCCTCCGCGCTACACTGCTGCTGACTATGGATCGGCTCGAATAGGACGTGTAGCAGCCTATGGACTGAAAGCCCGAATCGCATTGTTTTGGGGAAAGTATGCCGAAGCCGCCACTGCTGCCGCAAAGGCTCTGGCACTGGCCAAGGAGGCCGGCTTTGCCTTGCAGACACTCGACTTGTCGTATTGTGGTGTGGACCATGAAGTCGGAGAGCCTAAGGGACAAGCACAATTGTTTGGATATGAGGGACAATCAAGCAACGAATGGTTGTGGGCCGTACAGTATAACAAGACAATAGACGGTAACACCCATAGTGGTACTTACTATCATTCGCCAAGAAATTTAGGCGGCTGCGCCTATTGGGGACCAACTCAAGCATTTATAGACATGCTGCAATGTAAGGATGGGAAATCCATTACGGAGTCGCCTCTATACAACTGGCAAAAACCCTTTGCCAATCGAGACCCACGCCTCGATCTGTATTGCTTAAGACCAGGTGCCCGCATCAT
This sequence comes from uncultured Prevotella sp., assembly GCA_964450065.1. Classification (GTDB taxonomy): domain Bacteria; phylum Bacteroidota; class Bacteroidia; order Bacteroidales; family Bacteroidaceae; genus Prevotella. The sequence goes on from CAYVGR010000053.1 coordinate 7,663, forward strand.
GGGTATAGAGTTTCAAACCTCTAACAAAGTCAAGAAGGTCAAAAACTACAATACGGGTGCCATGGAGACCAACTTGGAGTCTCAGGGCACTAAAGGGGTATATGGAGCTAACGGACTGAAAGGCCCCGGCGGCTACTTATGGCGCAAATATCTTGACCCACAAGAACTCACTATTGGAGCCATTACCCAGAGAAGTCCGTGCGATTTGAACGAACCGCTGATGCGTCTTGCCGAAATATATCTCATAGAAGCCGAGGCCAATATAGAGATGGAGCATGGTAACTTACAGTTAGCCCAAGACGATATCAATGTTATCAGGCGGAGGGTAGAAATGCCAGCCATTAACACCCTTGACCGTGGAGAATTACGAAAGGCGTTGCGCTACGAGCGTACGGTAGAGCTGTGTGATGAAGGTTTCAGATGGTTCGACCTGCGCAGATGGGGCATGGCCAAAACGGTGATGAATGGCAAAATATACGCACCCAGTCAAGATGGCAGCATGAGTAATGCCAGACCCCAAATAGACAACAACTGGTACGTGTCATATCATGAGGCAGACACTTGGAATGGTGAGAAATTCAACTTACGTGTTTATCACAACACCGTGTTCAGGGAAAACAAGGACGAGCTGTGGCCCTTGCCCCAGACAGAACTCAACACCAATAAGCTCATCAAAGAGAACAACCCCGGATATTAACAATACAAATAACAAGAATATGATGATTAGAACTTCAGTATTAGTTGCATTGATGCGATTGGCCATTTTTGGCTTTGCACAAAACTCAACCTTTACCATAACCGGTAGGGTGGTTGACGAAAAAGGCAATGGGATAGGTAATGTGGTGGTCAATGATGGTCGCCACTTCGTGAGAACTGACAACACCGGCACTTGGCACTTCACCACAGACACTGCCTTCTGCAAGTTCGTGAGCATCTCAACTCCGGCTGCCTATGAGTTGCCGCATCGCAATGGCCTTTCCTTGTTTTACAAGCCGATGCGTGAGGTGGTAGCGAGCAAAGACAACAACTTTGTACTGACAAAGCGAAAAAAGCCATGCACAACGTTCAGTTATTTCGCCATATCTGATCCACAGGTGCTCAACGAGGAAGAAATGAATAGGTGGCGTAGTGAGACTGTGAGTGATATGCGCCATGTGGCCGATTCAATAAAAAAACACAGAGAAGTGATAGGCATGACCCTCGGCGACTTGGTGTTCGACAATATGAACTTGTATGATGCTTATGCAAAGTCCTGCGGGTCGATGGGCATTACCGTGTTCCAGACCATCGGCAACCACGACTTTGACAAGCGATATCAAGATTTGCACAACATGCGGGTCGGCTCGCCGATGTATGGCGAGCATTTCTATAACAACTATTTTGGCCCCACCGACTATTCGTTTAATATCGGCAAAGTGCATGTCATCACCATGAAGAATATCAACTATGTGGGTTATAGAAAATACATCGAGGCCGTCACAGACCAACAGCTGGCATGGCTGGAAAATGACCTCAGATATGTGCCCAAAGGTAGTGTGGTGTTTTTAAATATGCATGCTGCGGGTTGGAACAAGATGAGTAATGGTGGCAACTTTCGCGAGGGCGAAGATGTAGAGAGGTTACTGAAAGACTATGACGTACACTTTTTCTGCGGCCACACACATTATTTTCAGAATGTAGAGGTGTTTCCCACCTTCTATCAGCACAACATCGGTGCCGCCTGTGGCTCATGGTGGGCCGGCGACTACAGTGTTTGCGGAACTCCTAATGGATACCTAGTGGTAGATGTTGATGGCAACGACGTGCGCTGGCGCTTCAAGCCTACCAAGGGCAGCTTCGCCGACCAGTTCCGCACTTATCTGCCCGGCCAATTCCGAAGCCAGCCTGCAACTGTGGTTGCCAACGTGTGGGACTATGACAACCGCTGCAAGGTAGAATATTATGAGGATGGTCGGCACAAAGGTGCCATGGAGAGATTTACAGACATCGACGATGCCTATCTGGTGCAACAAATAACATTGGGAAAGAAAGCCAAGTCCCTGACCGGCCACTTATTCCGTTTCAAGCCTTCGGTGGGTACTAAGCAGATAAAGATCGTGTTTACCAACAGGTTTGGCGAACAATACAGCCAAACTTACAAGTTGTAGTTCTAACTCCCGGATGAGACGTCGGCTGGCCACAGATTGCAGGTGACCGAGCGCTCATCAGAGCTTTGTCGCCAGCGTACATCGTCCGCGATACACGTGTACTTCGGCCGTCATCCACGTGTACGGCGGCCGCCGTACACTTGCTTTTCGGCCGCCAGACGCTGACGAAACGAGTCAAAAGACAGCGCGAGGCGCGGGTGGCGAGCATGCCACCCCGTGTTTGAGGAGACGAAGAGGGGTAGGAGGTTATGCCCGATGTTGCAAAACCTCGTCCATTTTACGGCGACCGTAGCTAATCAGTTCTGCAGCCTTTTCAAAGTCGAAAAGGCCAAAGCCGTCCATCGGAAGGTTCACATAAATGTCGGGTGGGGTGAGGCGCAGCGCCATTTCCGTGTTGTTCTGGATGGTCAACTTGGTGATGCGTGTGGTGAGGTTCATATAGTTTGACGTGGGTTCAAGCTTGCGAAATATATTCTTGATCCAGAGGTCATTGTTGCCATCTTTTCCTTGAGCTTGGCCATTCCCCACGAAAGTGGTGTCGGGTTCCTCGTCCGGCGCGCTCACGTTGACCGCGACAAGCAGGTCACCCTTTTTACGTTCCACCCGGTCGAGGGGCAGAGCATTGTGTATACTTCCGTCCACGTATGCATGGTTGCTCATGCGAATTGGCTTGAAAAATAAGGGAATGGAAATCGATGCGCGAATGGCCATCTTGAGGCTGCCCTGCCGGAACACCACCTCCTTGCCGCTCACCAAGTCGGATGCCGAGCAGCAATAGGGTATGGGGAGATCCTCGATGGCGGTGTCGCCGATGAGTCTGTCGAGTATTTTCATCACCCGGCTGTCACTGGCAATATGGTCGGTGTGGGGTGCGAAGCCCAAGATGCGGTACATGCGCATGCGCGTCATGCCCTCAGCTATTTGCTTCAGTTCGCCCATTTTGCCTGCGGCATAAAATCCGCTTACGAGTGCGCCCATCGAAGTGCCGGCTACCGACGTGATGTGGTAGCCATGGGCAATGAGCGACTCGATGGCTCCGATATGAGCCCATCCCTTTGCACCACCTCCGCTCAACACGAGTGCGACATCCTTAGAAGTCTTGCGATGCTTCGATAACAGATTCCACAGTTCTTTTAGACCAATCATGTGTTGCAAATATACACAAAATTCTGAGATTGATAAAGCTGTGAGATAAAGAAAATGCCATTTTTTTATGAGAAGAACGGGCTTATAATTCGGAAATTTTTATCTATCTTTGTTGAAAGTCTTTTCGTTCGACCGTAAACACTTTGATGATGAGAAAAATATCTTTTTCCGCTATCCGAAACCAATTCGTGGCGATGTGCACACGCTTCCCCATCGCCTTAGTGTTTATCCTTGCCTTCACCGTATGCGCCATTTGCGTCTCCCATGAGGTAATCACGAATGAAAGATACCGCTTCTTTGCTCTGTTCTACACCGCTTCGGCCGCTTTGCTGTCGACCGTGCTGCGTCTCTGGGACGAGGAGACCGACAACCGACGGCTCAGTTGGAGCGTGCAGTTGGCGACTCAACTCGCGTGGTTGGGATTCATGGTCTACTTTGTTTCGGAATGGGGGCCGGGCATCATCCGTGTGACAGCTCTCGTCTCCCTCATGGTGGCTATGGTCGTCGCCGGCTTTCTGGTGTCGTTTACGAAAGAGAAAACCGACCTTCCACTGTGGCATTTCACATTCCGCA
>CAYVGR010000054.1:0-8797 GCA_964450065.1 uncultured Prevotella sp.
ATGCACTTCCAAATGCCACCATCCATACGGATACATGTTCCGATTTTGATTTCCTGAGAATTAATCATTTTGTGTATTTATTAAATTTAATATGATGCAATGTGCCATCTATGAAATGTGAAGGCGTTATACTTGCAAAGTTACTATAAATTTATAAAAAAAACGCAGAGTTAGAGCCGAAAAGGTGTATAATTCTTTGTTATTTCGAAATTTATGAGTAATTTTGCAGCCCGTACAGGGATAGTTGCGCCCTTTTAATTTAGAATTAATAATAAGTTAAAATAAGAATAGAAAGATGAAGAGAACATTTCAGCCGAGCAATCGTCGCCGTGTGAACAAGCATGGTTTCCGCGAGAGAATGGCAACCAAGAATGGCCGTCGCGTGTTGAATGCCCGCCGCGCCCGTGGCCGCAAAAAGTTGACCGTGTCAGACGAGCATCACGGAAAGTAACTCGTCCGTACGATTTCAGACGATAAAAGGAGGGTGTGCCGATGTATTTTGGCACACCCTCCTTTTATATATATGGGAGCTTTGCGCATTTTCTGGCAGGCTATGTTTTATTCCTATTTTTCTTGACAAACATGCCTAAATGCTTGGCGTATTTGAAAACAACTTGTCTTCTGTCCGAAATTCGCGAAATTTAGATTAATTTGTAGTTTGTTGACAGATAGAGAGTTATGTAACAACACCTCTGCGTGCCCTATGTTGACATTCGCGATTGCATATCGAATGGCAGTGCCGTTGAGCCTTAACCATGATGCCGTTTGACCTCTTTCGCGTGGCGGTTAAAGCTCAACCGCATGATGAGAAGACCGCAAACGCACTGCCCCCGAATTTTTATCATTAAATGGGCTGAAAATAATGGCTGAAACATGGCGCATTTTTCGCTAGATGGCCGGAAAATAATCACTGGAAAACGGTAATTCTATTTTACAACTAAGAATGTTGTCAGACTGGCGGGATGGGGCGTTAAATAGCGTTAATCGAAGACGGATTTTAGCATGAATACGCGATATTTTAAGTTTTGTTCGTATCTTTCCGAAAAGAAATTAAATGATTCAAACCTTTTAACAACGCTAACCTTTATTCCCAGATAACAGAAATTCGGAGGCTTATCGCCTAAATAGGGATATTGCCATATGGGAATATACGGAAAAATTGAAGATTTTAAACAATATCAATTAAATAAGATGAGGAATATGAAACGATTAGCATTAATAGCGTTTGCTTTGTTTATGTGCATGTCAAGCTATGCTCAGGCATACGAGTTGGATTTTTTCGTTGATAAGGAAAAGACAACAGCAAGCTATAAAATAAAAAACAACACAAAATATTATATGGCTTTTTTGAAAGGCTTTATCTCAAGTATAAAGAGTTATTGTTTAGTATATTATACGACATCAAATGGTGAGCTTCGTTATATTGATATCGATGTGTTACCTGATGATAAAAATTTTAGAGTGATTAAGCCGGGTGAGACTTATCAGTTCCAATTTGATTTATCATCTTACAGAAAGAAATATCACGTAACGAAATTGGAGGCCGTATTCAATTTTATTTATCAGAAATCAGGAAACAACAATTTTGTCCCGGTAAGAATAGAGAAAGTTGTTGATCTTTAATTGCAAACAAGTGGATAATACCATGACTTTGCGGAAGCTTGGGGAAAATGGAATACATTTTGATTCATCAGGATAACTGAACAAGCTCAAAAAAAAGGGGCTGTCCTTTGCTTTTAAGCGGATTTACCTTATCTTTGCAGAAAATAGGCTGCGACTGGCAATGTGGAAGCCAGCTTCCATGGTGCTCGTTAGTGCTAATATGCAGAAAAATATAATGTAGATGACAATATCGGAATTCTTCGGCAAGTTTAAGAACTGGTCGCTGTGGGGCAATCTTGTAGCCATGGCGGTCACGGTGGTATTGCTTGTTGTGGGAGCTAAGTATGGGTTAGACATCTATACTCATCATGGCGAGTCGATAGCCATACCGAAGCTGTTGCAAAAGAATGTTGCCGACGCGGAACGTATTGCGAACCATTTTCATTTAAAAATAGAGGTGGCAGATACTGGCTATGTGAAGCGCCTGCCACCCGGAAGTGTGTTGGAACAGTCGCCGATGGCTGGCGAACGCGTGAAGTCGGGACATGTTATTTATATAACGATTAATGCCACGAAGTCGCCAACCATCAAGTTGCCCGATATTATTGATAACAGTTCGCTGCGCGAGGCGATGGCCAAACTTACGGCCATGGGCTTCAAGCTGGCTCCCCCTCAGTTCATAGCGGGTGAGAAAGACTGGGTATATGGTGTGTTGATGGATGGCAAGCATGTGGTCTACGGAGACCGCATTCCCGTGGATGCAATGTTGACGATACAGGCCGGCAATGGCATGCGGGATGCAAACGAATCGGTAAACTTTATCGACCCGGCTTATCCCTTTGAGGACGACTTCATCGAGACTAATGAGGTAGACGGATTTGAGGAAGTAACTGAACCGTCGGGCCAGCATCCGGAATCATCTGAGGAGACGACGCCACAGGCCGGGACAGAGCCTAAACGACATGCGGAGCCTGCTCCGCCGACCGCCCCCAAATCTGCGTCAAAGTCAGCTGGCAAGCCTGTGGCTAAACATGAACCGCCCCAAGAATGACAGACGCAACAGAGAATATCGACCTCTTAGAAGAGGATGATGACATGCAGTTTGGCATTTCGGAGCCCAGCCGCAGCGATGATCGGCTCTACGAGCACTGGAAAGTGAGCGTGGATGCCGGGCAAGCCCCGCTGCGAATAGACAAGTTCCTGGCCGACAAAATGCAACATTCAAGTCGCAACCGCATACAGACAGCAGCCGAAGCTGGGTGCATTTTTGTAAACGGCAAGCCCGTGAAGAGCAACTACAAGGTGCGTCCGCTCGACGTTATCACCCTGATGCTCGACAGACCGAAACATGATTCATCTATCCGACCCGAAGACATTCCGCTCGATGTCGTCTATGAAGACGATGACCTCATGGTGGTGAACAAAAAGGCCGGAATGGTGGTGCATCCCGGAGCGGGCAATTTTAATGGCACGCTGATTAATGCCGTAGCATGGCACTTGCGCGATTTGGATACCTTTGATGCCAATGACCCCAACGTGGGATTGGTGCATCGCATCGACAAAGACACCAGCGGACTGCTCGTTGTGGCCAAGACAGCCGATGCCAAGACAGCGCTGGGCAGGCAGTTCTTCAGAAAGACCACCCACCGCTCCTACAATGCTCTGGTGTGGGGTAATCTCATAGCAGATGAAGGAAGAATTGAGGGCAATATAGGTCGCGATCCCAAAGATCGGCTGCGTATGAAGGTTTTTCATCCGGATTCGGGCATCGGCAAGCCGGCCGTTACCCATTATCGGGTGCTCGGGCGGTTTGGATATGTCACCCTTGTGCAGTGTATGCTCGAAACAGGACGAACACATCAGATTCGCGCCCACATGAAGCACATCGGTCATCCGCTTTTCTGCGATGAACGATATGGTGGCTGTGAGATATTGCGTGGGCAGCGCAGCTCCACCTACAAGGCTTTTGTCCAAAACTGCTTCAAGCTTTGTCCGCGCCAGGCCTTGCATGCCAAGACACTCGGCTTTGTGCATCCCCGTACGGGCGAACAAATGGACTTCGATTCCGAATGGCCGGCAGATTTTGCAGCATTGATAGACAAATGGAGAACCTATATCAAAGGAACCAAGCTTGATACCTTTGCAGGATGAAAGCTATTAACATTTTAAGAGAACCAAAGAAAATAAAACTCTATAACTTATGAAAGATCTCAAGAGAAACATTGCCATTGTTTGTGGCGGAGATTCGTCAGAGCACGATATTTCCATTCGTTCTGCACAAGGGCTCTATTCCTTTTTCGACAAGGAACGCTACAATGTCTATATTGTTGACGTCAAGGGCCAGGACTGGAACGTGGCCTTCGAGAACGGCGATATAGCTCAGATAGACCGCAACGACTTTTCATTCATCGGGCAGGACGGCAAGGCCGTTGTGTTCGACTATGCTTATATCACCATACATGGTGGTCCGGGTGAGAACGGTGTGATGCAGGGATATTTTGATCTTATCCATCTGCCTTATTCCACGAGTGGCGTACTTGTGGAGGCTATGACATTCGACAAGTATGTGCTCAACAACTATCTTCGTGCATTTGGTGTGAATGTGGCCGACAGCATCTTGCTCCACCGCGACGACACCTACGATGAGGCTGCCGTGGAGGAGCGTCTGGGCATGCCGGTGTTTGTAAAACCAGTAGCCAATGGGTCGAGCTTTGGCGTTTCCAAGGTGAAATGTGCCGACCAGCTGGCTCCTGCCCTGCGCATGGCTTTCATGGAGAGCGATGGAGTGATGATCGAGAGCTTTATTGAGGGAACAGAAATATCGGTGGGATGCTATAAGACGTGTGAGAAGTCTGTTGTCCTGCCGGCTACCGAGGTGGTAACAAGTAACGAGTTTTTCGACTATGATGCCAAGTACAACGGTCAGGTGCAGGAAATAACTCCTGCGCGTCTGGCACCCGAAACAGCACAGAGAGTAGCCGAAGAGACCAGCCGCATCTACGACATCTTGCGTTGCAACGGTATTATCCGTATTGATTATATCATATCCAAGGATGCTGATGGCAATGACAAGATCAACCTGCTTGAGATCAATACCACGCCGGGTATGACCGAAACGAGCTTTATTCCGCAGCAGGTGCGTGCAGCTGGGCTTGATATCAAAGATGTGTTGAGCGACATCGTGGAGAATCAGTTTGACTGATATATTGTTTAATGAATCAAGAATAATGTATAATTGGCCACGCGGTGTTACCATCGGTGCATGGTGGGTAATACAAGTGTGCGTGGCCAATTATAAATTTTGAATTTTGAATTTAAAATTGAAAAGCTGGTCTTCCCTCTTTGTGATGATAGCTCTCGCATGGGCGCTGGGAGCGTGTACAGTCGACGATTACGAGTCGGGCGACAGCCGTTATTCATATATGAGGGCAGAGTTCGGCATGATTCACACTTCGGAGTCAGGAAAGACAGACTATCTGCTCACCGACAACGGTGATTCCGTGGCATTCGATGGCTTGGGGAAGGTAAGCTGGGCAGCGGGTGCCGACAGCATGTATAGGGCATTGGTGTATTATGATGTTTCTACAAGCTGGTTTTTCTCGGCCAAACAGGTGTTTGTGGTAACGCCGGCTAAGCCCACCCCTGGTAAGTCGGCCTCTACCGACCCACTGACCATAGAGAGTGTGTGGGTAGGCGGCGGGTTTCTCAACATAGGGTTTGCGGTGAAGACTGGGAAAAGCGACAGCATTGCGAGCCGCCAGCAATTAGGCCTGATGCTCGAGGGCAGCACCATGTCGCAGGATGGCCGCCGCATACTCAATATTCGCCTGCTGCACGACCAACACAACATGCCCGAATATTATACGGTGCGCGGATACATGAGCATGCCCCTTGCAGGCGACATGAAAGGAGCCGTTATCCGTTTGAGAGCCAATACGTATAAGGGCGAAAAGACCTTCAACTCCTTCATTCCTTAGATAGCTTTCCATGCTGCTGCAAGCTTATTTCCCCTGCATCACCACAGCCTTTAATTCCTCTATTTCTTCTTCTGTCGTGGCCCAACTGGTTACGAATCGGCAGCTGGTGTGGCTCCTGTCGTATTTGCCCCACACCGTGAAATGCACGTGTTTGGCCAGGCGAGCCATTTCGTCGTTGTGGAGAATGACAAACTGCTGATTGGTGGGCGAGTCGATCAGAAACCGATACCCCTTCTTCTTGAAAATCTTCTTCATCTTCATGGCCATCTTGATGGCATGTCGCGAGATGTCGAAATACAGATTGTCGGTAAAGAGCGCGTCAAACTGCAGGCCGATGGTGCGCCCCTTGGCCACCAACGCCCCGTGCTGCTTGATGATGTTGAAAAAGTGCGGATGAGCATTGTTGTGGGTGAAAACCACGGCTTCCCCGCAGAGTGCGCCCACTTTGGTACCTCCGATGTAGAATGCATCGCAGTGCTTGGCCAGATAGGGCAGGGTGATGTCGTTTGCCTCAGCCATGAGCCCGTAGCCCAACCGGGCACCGTCTACGTAGAGTGGCAGGTCGTATTTGCGGCAAACCTTATATAGGCTGTCGAGTTCCCTGGCCGTGTAGAGCGTGCCCAGTTCGGTGGGAAAAGTGATGTAGACCATGCCCGGATAAACGCAGTGCTCGGCATTGCCGTCGTGCAGAAATTCATCCATGTAGTTGTCGAGGTCCTGAGCATCCATTTTCCCGTCACGTCCTTTTATGGTAATTACCTTGTGCTCGGTGAATTCGATGGCGCCTGCTTCGTGTGTGTTGATATGACCCGTGTCCACCGACACCACACCCTCATACGTGTGGAGCAGCGAGTCGATCACCGTTGCATTGGTTTGTGTGCCACCCACTAAGAACCAGATCTGCGCATCAGGATTGCCGCAAGCCGCCTTAATCTTGGCCCTGGCACTGTCCGACCATAGGTCGTAGCCGTAGGTTCGGCTCTTCATGTCGTTGGTCTCCACGAGACGCTTCAGGATATTGGGGTGCGCTCCATTGTTGTAGTCCGATTCAAATGACAACATATTTTTTCAGTTTTATGGGTACAAAGATAACGAAAATAGCAGATAGTGCAAATATTGTTTTAAATAATTGTGCCTTTGAGCCTGATGAAGCAACAAAGTATTGAGTGTTTGTATTTATCTTGACAAACACCCCTAAATGCTTGGCGCATTTCAAAGTTACATTGCCCACGTCCGAAATTCGGGAAATATACGATGTTTCATAGTTGGCTGGTAGTCAGCATCTTTTATAAATTTGCCGTCAAGTGTCTTATTTTCCCACTTGCCGTCTCATATCGAATGGCAGTGCGGGTAAAGTTTAATCGCACCGCGTCTGAAGCTCAACCGCGTAGCCGTTAAGCCCAAACCACACCGCGAGGAGACAGCAACCGCAAAACCTTGTGCGTTTTCAGGTTGCGCGAGCGGAAAACTGGGGCAGAAACATGGCGCGTTTTTCTCTGGATGCCTAAAAAATAATCACTGGAAAATAGTAATTTATTTTTATAAACACAAACTGTGCTTTTGCCTGTTACCATTCCCATTCAAATGTTTTGGAACTATTAACCCCCACGCACCTTGCTGGTATTGAGGCTACGGGGGAAAAGTTTAAGACCATGTTGAGCATGTGCACATTTATCAGGTTAGCAAGACTGCCGTCATGCAAAAGTCGGATTCAAGCAGAAAATCCCAGCCAACTGTATGCTGACTGGGATTTTCCTATGAAGCTAACTGCGTGTGCGGATCAGAATACAAACTGCATGCGAGCCTGCACCGCATGGAAGTTGCGGTCGTTGGACAGGTAGTCCTTGTGGAGGTTGTGGTACGTGTAATCGAGCATCACCTGGACAAACCGGTTGAAGCTGTAGTTGGCGCCGATAGTCCATGAGCGCACAGATCCACCGCCAATGCTGGTCGACTTGTAGGGATAATCCTGCATGTATCCGTCAGGATAATATTGGTTGCGGGCTACCGAGAAATACTCGCCCTTGCTGATGTCGTTAAGCCCGGTGTAGTTGAAGCGTGCCACAATTTCCAGTGAGCGGCCCGAGAGTCCCCGGAGCACACCCTCGTTTTTGTCGAACGAATAGGGATTGCCGAAAACCAGGAAGCCAGCTTCTACGTATCCACCTTGGAAACTGTTAGCCTTCAGCGGGTTGGCCGCCATCCAGGCATCGAGCGTTCCCCACGTGTCGATGTTGTTGCTGGCCTCGAACAAGGTTTCTGAGTCGCGCTTCTTGGTGATGCGCTTCCACATATACTCGCCCCTGACAAACATGTTTCGGTTGTGATATAGCGCCTCTGCTCCTGCATCGATCACGTTTTCTGCCCACGGCAGCTCGCAGGACACAAACTGCATATCCTCGTCGACGTAGGTCTCGAGGGTCTGTCCCAACGATAGACTCTTCTTCAGCACGTTGTTTTCCGTCACGCCGCCACCAACATGCTGGTAGCGGATGTTTGCACCGACAGATAGCGTTTGATCCTCATCGATGAGAGGGCGCACCTGGTAACGTCCAGACAGCACAATGCCGTTGAAGCCAGACTCCAGTTTGTTATACTGGTCCTCGGTGAATATGCCTTGGTAGGCCATGAAGCGATCATTGGTGTACTTATAGGTAACCCCCAGTTCACGCCCCTCGCCCAGTGCGTTGGATGCACCCGGGCGGGAGATAAAGTGGTAGCTCCCCAGCGATGTGTTGCGTGCCATGGAGCCTGCGGGGTCGTTGTAGTAGCCGGCCTTGATGGCATGTCGGCCGCCATTGGGCTGTGGGGTGGCATACTCAAGGAATATGTTTTTCTGGCTAAACTTCCCACCACCGAAGCCAAAGTCGGCGTAGAACTTCCAGTTCTCGTAAGTGAGCGATGTGCGTATGCGCGCGTCGGTGATGGAAGCCCCGCTCTGCAGTGGGGTGAAGTCGGAATGATAGTACGCGGCATCTGCCATGAAACGTGCGCCGACGGTGAAGTGCAAGTCTTCGTTCTTGCTGTCAATGGTGACGGATGGCTTTGTGTCGAAGTCTTGGGCTGATAGCGACAGGGCGCAGGATGCCAAGACTGAAAGCATAATATATTTTTTCATACAACTGTAATGCTAAATATTATTGATGATATTTTCAAATACCCTGTAGGTTTTTCTACCATCCAGCCGATCTCATGCAAGCCTTTAACCATCACATTAC
>CAYVGR010000054.1:8807-11520 GCA_964450065.1 uncultured Prevotella sp.
AATGCTAAATATTATTGATGATATTTTGATTAATAGCCGAGCTCACGGAGAACGTCCTGTGCCTCAGGCACGAATGACGGAGCCTGTGAGTTGTCGTACTTCTTTCCGGGATGGAACGGGTTTTCGAGGTTCGCGCTGCAACGGAAACCGTTCTCTATCATATATTTCAGCGAGATCTCGGAGTGGTTGGTGAAATAGCCGTCCATATAGACCGGGTGGGTCTGTGGCTCCTTGAAAGTGGTGTACTGCGTGGGCTGTACCGTCACGTTCAGGATATCGTCGAACTGCGTGGGATTCTTTCCCCAGAAGTTAACGTAGTAGCCCATGTATTTGGTCATCTGGGCGTAGGAGTCGAACGAGTAAGGATGGTTCAGCATTTGCGCGCGGCGGATGAGACAAACCTGCCAAGGATAGTTGAGCTCATCATAGTTGTTGGGCGCACCGGCGATAGACGGGCCCATGATATGTGCTCCCTTGGCAAGCGCATAGTTGATGAAGTCGGCATAGCCCTTGGGGTCTGCATACTTGATGTCGGTAGCTCCCTTGCCCGTCCACATCAGGAAGCACATGGGGATTTGTCCTTTGTAGACATCATAGGCTCGCTGCAGCGCGTCGAACGAGAATGTTTGCAGAATAACCTTGCCGTTGGTGTTGCCCACGTTTACCTTGCCGTCGACATAGAAAGGAGTGTTCTCTGCTTCTGGTTTCGTGATGATATTCCAGCCCCATTCGTTCAGGATGTTGTAAACCCGAATCTCAATATCCTTGGGGTTAAGCCACGACTCCTTGAACTCTGGGTATATGCCGGGACGGTTTCCGTTGTCCTTGGGGTCTTTCACATAAGCGTTCTTGAAATCGTACTCGATGAAGTCCATATACTTGGAGGCCTTGCTTCCCTTGACGGAGGGGTCATCGCATTTGACAGCGGGCACGGCAGCCTTGTAGATCTCGGCAAGTGTCATATTCTTGAACTCATCCTTGATGCGGAAAGGCAGCACGCGGCGGTTGGCGGCATCGCGCTTGAGCATTTTGCCCATGGCATAGTTAATCTGGTCTTGTAGGGCCGATACATATTGGCCGTCAGCATACCGCACAGATGGCACGCCAGCTGCGTCGTAAATCATCTTGCCGTTGTTTTGGGCGGCAAAGGCGGGGCGGGCTTCCTCCCTTGAGCTTTCGTTGAACCACTTGCCGGCATCGAGCATCAGCAGCTCAGCATAATAGTACGACAAGGTGTAGTTTGCGCGGAAGTCGGCTATATCGCGCTGGAACTGATCCTCGATGTCTTGTTCAGAGAAATGCTGCGAGCCATCGGGATTACGGAAGCTGCGATAGAAGTCCTTCCTGCCGGAGGGGATTTGCTCGGAGAAAATCTCGGACACGTTGGTGGTGCGCTTGAGGTTCTCGTCGTGGTTGGCCAACACTACGCCGTCCTTGGTAACCTGTAGGTCGCTTTCCAGGTAGTCTGCGCCCATATTGCGCGCCCATCGCCAGGAAGCCTCGGTTTCCTCGGGTGCCCAGAACGTGGTTCCGCGGTGGGCAACAGTAGCATACAAGGGAACGTAATCCCTTACCTTGGCCATCTCCGGAGAAATGACATTGACCTGAACTCTCTTGGCATCAGCGTTCACATCAGTGAACTGCTGGTTGTCGTCGCACGATGAAACGATTGCAGCCAGCGCAATGCCCATAGTGCCCAGTTGGAAAAGTTTTGTTGTCATAAAATGTAGATTAAAGTCTCGCAGACATCATGCCCCTTGCATGCGTGAGCGCGAATATGGGATAAGGACGGAGTCTGGATAGGCAAACTTATGAAAGAGTCTAAGCAATCGGTAAATAAAGCACAGGCCAGGATTCCGGAAACTTATACAGCCATATCTGAACGTTGCCGCTGCATGATAGGTAGCCGTCCGCGAGACTTTGGTGAACAATTAAATAGATTATAGTTTTATATTAGTTAGCGTCTTTCTTGTTTTGGTTAACCAAGTACTGCTCACGCTTGTAAGTCAGCCCCATGAAGAAGATAGACAATACGCACGCTGCCATAAGTAGGGCAAATGTCCAGCCCCAGCCAGCCGACTCAGCTACATAGCCGATGACAACGTTGGCCAGCAAGGCAGTTCCCAGCACATATCCCATGAAGCCCGTGAGTCCGGCTGCTGTTCCTGCAGCGTTCTTCGGTGCCAGGTCGAGCGCTTGCACGCCAATAAGCATCACGGGGCCGTAGATGAAGAATCCGATTCCGATGAGACAGAACATCACAATGTTGATATTGGTGAAGTTTTGCCAATAAATCAAGATGAGCACAGCCACAATGACCATGAAGATGATAGTGGGTATGGCACGTCGGCCGTTGAACACCTTGTCGGATAGCCAGCCGCAGATCAACGTCCCCGGGATGGCAGCCATCTCGTAGGCGAAGTATGCCCATCCGGCATTCTTGATGTCGATGCCTTGCTCGGTCAGGATAGCGGGAGCCCAGTCAAGACAGCCATACCTGACCATGTAGACAAAGGCATTGGCAATGGCGATGTACCACAGGAACCTGTTGTTCAGCACCGTACGGAATATCTCCTTGGTGGAAAGCACGCTCTCTGACTTCTCGTCGTAGGTGGCGGCATAGTCATTTCTCCATTTCTCTATGGGTGGCAGGCCACACGACTGTGGGGTGTCGCGAATGAGGACATAGGCCATCAGCGCGATGAGCAGGGCT
>CAYVGR010000055.1:0-11447 GCA_964450065.1 uncultured Prevotella sp.
AATTAGATAAGAAAGAACTTCCTATATGCTTATCATCCGTGTGATTCCGTTGGGATTCGAACCCAAGACCCACAGCTTAGAAGGAAAAATTACATCTCCGTTAAACGCTTGAGAATCAATACCTTATAATTCCTAAATTTTATCAACTTATGGACAACTTACGCACTTCGTGCGTCGTTGAATAATACAACAGGCTGTTCTACCAACCCGCTTTTGCAAAGTTAAAAAATAAAAAGAAAAGTCGTGTTATAAAAATGGATTTTTTATGGGTTTATATAGTAGATAATGTAGTTTTTCTGATTTTCATACTAATATTGATATAAAAACTCATAGAACACACGAATGTTTAAACATACAGTTAACGTCATTATCCACATTTTAAGCTTCATTTGATTTAGCATAGGCTGTTGCACTATTTCCGCCTTCTAAGATGATTTGGCTTATCAATTCTTGGAATGCTCCAGTTAAACTCGCGCTGGAGATTCTTCGTGAAGACATAATCAATAAGGTTGTTACGCTGATAAGCCTTGGTACCATTCCTGAACCTTGACTGCTTCTCCTTTTCCTGTATGACAAGGATCACCTGAAGAATACTGTCCTTTTGATTGAACAGACTTCTTCTTGACTCCTCTAAAGCCTTCCTCATGTAGTAAGCTACTTCGTCAGGCTCCAGATACTTGTTCAAGAGTCGAGCAAGGTATTCCTGCTGCAGGTCGGTTCCAGCTTCGCGCAGCGGATTAGCATGTACTTTCTGCTTTGGAGTAAGCACAGGTTCCTCAGTGATGCCAATATACGGATTCAGTTCCTCATCCCCTTCTTGCCAAGGACGATCACATCCAACCTTTGGATGCTTACGAGTATATATAAATATGGTTACCGAAGTGATCTTGTTTGCCTTACCAACCTTTGGTCCTGCAACAAAATCAAACCACACATCAGAATCACCATATTTATATAGACTGTAAAGCTCTTCCTGGGCTTTCTTCAGGATATTCTTTCTAATGAAATAGAAATTCTTGTAGCAAGCTTCTTTTTCAACTCTGCCAGAGCGTTCGTCTTTTACCTCATCAAGGCAAAAGATCTGACGAAGCTTCTCTACAGAGATTACTACTACTCTCTTCTTATAAATGTTATCGTACTTCACTGAATCGTGGTCACGATAACGGTAATTACCACTATATTGGCAGCATAGCTCGTACATTTTCTGGCTTTCCTTGGATTTCAGAGCCATAGCTGTACCAACATCAATAGTTGTAAACTTCTCTGTTACATTGATCATGTATGGCAGTATCTCAGGTGAGATACGTACATCGTAGGTCTTGGTAACTGAATTATAAAAGAATGCATCAATCCAGTGTATTCTTCCCTTTAGTGGTTCTCCTTTCTCACTTGTACCTTTCACAGGAATGAAGCGCTTACCCAATTGTTTAAGGGCTTCATAGGTTCGTGGTACATTCTTTTTTCCTCCAATATTTCGAAGATCCTCTTCATTCAAGTGAACATAGAGTTCCTTCCAGTTTTCCGGTACACCAAGGTTCTTTTCAACAAAGAGTTCCTTGACCTTTTCCGCTATACAGTAAACAGCTCTTTTCTCGACCAATGTGCAATGCATGGCCGATTGGATCAGGAAATTACTCCAGCGCACTTTTGAGTGCTTTATTCTGGGCCTGATCAGGAAGAGTCCAAAGTCATCTGTTTGCTGTGTCACGATATCTTCAAATTAAACATTCAAATAGAAAGCAGACGGCTGACCCGGAATATCAGCCAGTCTGCTATCACCATTTTAGAGATTATCCTGTCTGGGGGCTCTCTCCTATACGGCGACAAAACAAAGATAAGTAGAAAAACTATATTCCTCAAACTGCTGATATGAAGGAAAGCTGCTCGGCTTGGCCGTCAAATGTTAAAAAGGACACGATTATTGCTAATTTTGAGAATGTAAAGAAATATGATAACTGCGCTTTCTATTGAACTATTGGCGCATTTTGTTGCAGCCATGGCGCAAAAAGTTGTAGCCATGCCTATAAATGAGCGCATTTTGTTGTAGCCATGACGCAATAAGTTGTAGCCATTGCAAAACTGTATTTCGCAAAGTACAGTAAATCAATATGTTACAAGCAAAAGATAGCTTCCTTTAAATAAGCTTATTAAATAATAGAGATAAATAAAGCTTAATCAAACCTTAACTTGAGGGAAAGATATTTTTGAAGCAGAGACTCCTGTTTAGAATCTCCCAGCGTATGATCATCTCAATGTTTGAAAATCGCACCAAGCAGATAGATGATCCCCTTCAAAATCCAAAGAATTGCTCCAAGAACCACACGTACGATGGTATAGGCAATCACGAAAAAATAACCGAATACTATCATAACTGTATTATATTTTTACAAATGTGATTATCTATTTATTATCAAAGTTACGAAAAATAATTGAAATAACCAAGTAAAACAAGACTTTTATTCTGCTTTCGTTGCAACAAATTGCGCTGTAATATATTTAACAAAACTAGCTTTTTGTCAAAATAAAATTTAAAATATTCCGTAAATTTTTCAATCTGTTCGCTTTGGCTAAACACATTGAGCTTATTTTTGCGTTTTTCACAAGTCAAAAAGCATGAAATCAAAATGTCACTAATTGATTCATTGAAAACGGCGTTTGAGAAGGCTCGCCACAAACGAGATGTTTTAGAAGCTATCGTCAAAAGCCTGATGGTCCTGAGGACACAGTATTTCACGGATAACAAGAATATCCCGAAGAATGTTCTCGTCCAACTCTACAACAACATTGATATGGCAATGGAGTCATTGCTTAGAATCAAGCCGCCCTGTCTGCTACACTGGATCAGTAAGCGAGGACGAGAGAAACTGTCCATAGCACTTATGGTTGCCATCGATGACGAAAGTATTGATTCTGCCAAAGCAGTCCAATTCATTGGAAAGATGGAACAGGTCATGTACCCAGTCATCGACTCTGCCAATCTTGTTGGTCATTTCCTGGCACAAGAAGGTTTTCAATTTGCCTTCATGATACAGGAAAACTTCAAAAGTACAGACTACATCAGAACTATGCTCCAGTGCCAGGCGAAGTACTGGGAGTTCCTGAGGCATCAAATCAGGTACCAAAGTCAGATTCAAGCAACAATCTACGTTGGAAAGCTCATGCCTCCATCGAGCTGCATGCTTACTGTTCAGTTTATATTTCAACTTCAGGAGATCTTTGAGCTTAAATATTGCAGGATAAATTACATAGCGAATTGCTTAAACAAACAAACTAATCAATCCTCCACCAGTATTGTAGATAGAAAACTTACCAAACGTGCTTTTGAGAACGTGTTTTGCGTTCCCTTTTATCTTACGAAAGGTCGATCTCCATCATTTCCTGATATGATTGTACTGGAAAACAAATACTTCAAACTTGAATTGGCTCCTCTTGCAGGATTGACTTATAATCTTGAAATTGGCGATGAGGATCAATTCATTACCTGGAACACAGCAACGAAATATCCAATGCTTGAGATGAAATGCAGTATCATTCATCCAGATGTGGGCATTCCGTTCATGGTTAACTACGTATCTAAAGAGAATAACAACTAAAATAAATTAATTACGGCTTGCTGAAAAAAAATAAATTTGTAAATTTGCACGGGGAATGATCCTTCAGAGGGTCTGAACCATATTTTTGTGGGTTATTAGTAATGGCGTTTAGCTGTTCTTACTGATTATTCTGTCGAATCTGGAAAATTCAAACAAGGAGTGATTGGGAAGAAAACAAGCTGGATGTCCATACCGTGTATAACGGCGTGGGCAGTTTGGTTGTTCTTTCCTTGTACTATTCCAGAAGTCGACAGAGAGGATGATGCAGAACTCGCTCACGCTTTCTTTATACTCCTCGAATCTTATTTCCTTATATCTTTATATCCCTATAAAGCTATATTCTTAAATTCCTATAGAATTATAAGAATCACGCAATAAAGAACTATCGGAATTGAAACCTATAGCCATATAGTATTCTACTATTTGACTTCTACATTGTTTTATCACTATAGCATTATAGCCTTAGAAATCTATAGACTTATAGAGCTATAATCCTATAGAAAATAGAAGGCATTGCTTGACCTTTATTCACACGTTTTTCTTGCTTTACTCCGTAGAATAATCTAACTTTGTTCCAAACAATAATGAGCTATTACCAGGCAAGATGTACTTTTGTGGCCACACTTAGGACTATGTCCTTCAGAAAGCCAAAAAGTATCTTGCCAGCAGAGCTGGATATGAATATGCTCGCAACTCGCATTTTCTGTTTGAACTATATGACAATAAAAAGGTCTATTACATATAAGGTCAGGCTAACTCCACAGGAAGCAGAGATCTTCCAGAAGAAAGCAATGCCGTATGGCAATATGAGCGCCATGCTTCGCGATGCTGTTGCCCAATTTAATGACACAGCAACTTTAGGGAAGATAGAAGCTCTTACTGCTATGATGACACTCTACAGGAAATACCAAAATGATCTCAGTTGGCTTGGCGGTAACTTCAACCAGATCACAAAAAGAGCGAATGAGCTCGCTATCAGCGGAGAACTGACTCAGGACTATTATGACAACACTGTCTTTCCCGAGCTTGAGAAAATCCAAGATCTCCTGCAGCGCATCAAGGACGAACAGCATAACATAGCCCATAAACTTATACATCGATAATTCTATAGGCTTATAGTCCTACAAACTTAGAAACATATAATTTGATATTCTTATATTCCTATAGCAATATAGTATTAGAGAACTATATCCTTATCATTCTATAGGGTTAGAATGATATTTAATTTGATACTTATATTATTCTAATCTTATAACTCTATAGGACGATGGTTATAACAATATTAGTATCTAATGGCAGTTTCCACTCTGTCGAATATAACCAGCAAAAGGTGGAACAAGGAAGTGCAGAGCTGCTGGAGATGAAGAACTTCGGCTATCTACAGATGGCGGATGAGGTAACCACTGCCGACCTGCAGCAATACCTGAAGGACTACTCCCATCGAAACTCTCACATCAAGAAGCCTCAGTTCCATGTGGCGATTTCCTGCAAAGAGCGTGAGTACACCTTTAATGAATTGCTGGACATCGGTCACAAGTATCTTCATGAGATGGGATATGATAACGAAGGTCAGCCACTGTTGATCTATGGTCATCATGACACAGACAACAATCACATCCATATCATCACCAGTCGTGTTGCTCCGGACGGTCACAAGATTGATCATAATAATGAGAAGAAACGCTCTGTTGAGGTGATGAATCACATCATGGGTATTGACGAGACTGCCTGCTGTTCAGAAAATGTTAAGGAAGCATTGAAGTATCGCTATTCATCTGTATCTCAGTTCCGCGCAATTCTGGAATGTCAGGGATATGCGTGCAATGAGCTAGATGATCATCTTGAGATCCGACGCAACGGTGAAACCATTGATAAGGTTAAGCTTGCTGATATTGAAGCTCACCAGAGTAACTGGAAGCTTGATAAATACACCAAACGCAGGATCAAAGCCTTGCTCATGAAATTTCGAGACTTCTCTGCTGACAAGGATGACCTTGCCAAACAGATGCATCGTTATTTTGGAATGAGTTTAGTGTTCTTTGGCAAAGCTGACTCTCCGTATGGCTACATGATCGTTGATCACAAAAACAAGGTGGTCATCAAAGGAAGTGATGTCTTTCCTATAAAGCAGCTTCTGCAGTTCAGATCTGCCGAGGATAGGTTTCAAGATATTGACAGCACTATATCCACCTTGTTGGAAAATCATCCTTCTATGACAACCAAGGAACTAAGGAACCATCTGCATAGGAAATTCCATGCCAAGCTCACGAAAGAAGGTAGTGTATGGGGTGAAACCACTCATGCTCTATCCGATGAAATCAGATCCAAGCTGGAATCTAACGACAAACTTGCATGGCTGCAATCATTCCGTCCTGCTAGTGATGTGGAATGTGCGATTCTTTACCGATTTGGAAAGATTGATGATCCACAAGGAATCACTCCGGTCTCTCCAAATGCCAAGAAGATACAGAAGTCTGTATCAATGGTCAAGTCGATTATGGATAAAACCAGCAACTCAAAGTTGAAAGACAAGTTCTTTGAGTCTGGCATCCGGGTGTATCGTGTTGAAGGAAGGTATTATTGTCTGGACATACAGAATCAGTCTATCTTCTGTATGAATGATCAGAAATTAAATATCGACATGCTTGACCAGGTCTATGGCACTCCTAAGAGACAGGAAGCTATTCAGGCAGCGTCTCCAACTCAACTTAATGTTGGACGTGTTCTTGGAAGCTTGCTGACAAAGTCTGGTGGTTCCGGAAACGAGAATCGAGAGAACGAGGTCGGTAGTCGCTCTAACTACGATCAGATTGACGATGAGCGTACATTGAAACGATAAAAAAGACCTCACACTTTTAGTGTGAGGTCAATATCTAATACAAAAAATATATTGTCTTATTTACTTACATTCATTTTAATCTCATAAGAAATTCTGTTTGAGCCAGTAAAATTCAAATCAAGTTTATGATTTGACTGTGTTGTAAATGTAGCAGTAACTGGATATCCGTTATATAATACTTGAACTGCTAAACTTTTTAATTCTGCATCAGTTTGTGGCTCTGAATAATTAGTGTAAGAAGGATTACCAAATCTATCTTTAAAGGAATCATAATAACTTCTAAATAGACTGGTTGGAATAAGAAGATCTGATATGCTTGTAGAAATTACGCCTGTCAATTTAGATTCAATTGAAACCAATTTTTCATTAACAAATGAATAAGTTATAATGGTTGTAGCCCTTGAACCACTTGATAATTGTTTGATTTCAGTATTATTTGAATTAGCAACACCCTTTGTTCCTAAAGTTCTCTTGATTTTTTCAAAGGAATCTCCTATTATACCAGATGCCAAATCACATTCAATTACATTGATCTTCAAAGTTTTCACGTAATCATTAAGTTTAACCTTGATAGTACGTTCTCCTAATGTTACCCCAGCATTCCATACAAAAGAAGGTATAGCTGCCGATATTGAACCTACCAATTCGTTGTCTACGTAAACTGAAGCAATTTCATCAGCTTTAAGATTCAAATTTTCACATGAAATTGAAATTGATTGATTCCTTCCTACAAACTCACCTTCGCTAATAATATCACCAAATGGTTGTTTGTTTGAAGTTTTTTCTGTCTCATTAGCTCCAGAAATTCCATCATTGTCATCTCCTCCGCAAGAAGTGAATATTAAACTTCCGAAAAGGATTGCAACTAATAATAGCTTTTTACTCATTTTTTATATTTTACGTTTTTCTTAATTACTATTCAAACTGCAAAAGTACAATATATGATTTAAATATTTACAATAAGAATCAAAAAAATGAAGTTGACATTCTCTCTATATATGATCAAGTTAACAATAAACGTACATTGAAACTATTAATAATTGGGCTAACTACACTATCAAGTGAAGTCAGCCCTGTGTTTACTTGAGTCAATATTTTGATGTATTCTACTTCTTGAGATAAGTAACAAAGAACTTGTCTGGTCCACCTATCTTGAAATATTCACGCTTCTGTGCCATCATATCATAGCAGTCAACCTTTTCCTTAACCTTCTTCACTGCCTCTTTCTTTGAATAGTTGGTTACTCCAGATACATAGAACTCGTTCTCAATCTGCTTCAAATTATTGCAGTCCTTATCGAAAGCATATGAAATGCGATTCTTGAACTTCAATGGAGAGTTTGACTCTGAATATGAGCCAACTGTAGCCTTACGAGTTGGGAAATCGACCTTACGATCACAGGTCTGCTGAACATCAGGTGTTACCTTATACTCATCAATGACTTTCCAAGCATGAGCAGGTACGCAAACAACAGCCTTTTCCTTTGTTGTAACGCCATTACTCTGACCTTTCATCACCTTTGCAAGAACAGATTCTGTGACAGGTACATAGTAGCGTGTTGGCCAATAGCCATTTCTGCTCCAATAGCTTTGTGTGAAGCCTACGCTCAAAGAATTGGTAGTAGTTGTTGTACAGGTGTACTCACGATTCTGATAGTAGTCATTGGCCTTGCCGTTCAAGATAAAGAAAGTCTGTGTCAAGTCAATAAACAGATCCTTATCTGTCTTATTCTGGATGATAAAACCTACAGCGCCCTTTTCGCCCCAAAGATTATACATCAGTTTCACATCGTTGTTCTCATACACTAATGAGTTGTCCTGCTGAGTCATTGACTCTGACTTTACATCATACACTTGATAATAAAGTTGCTTGCAGGATGTGAATCCTAAACTTGCTACAGCTGCAACAAACAGCAAAGTGATCTTCTTGAATGTTTTCATAATGTTTTGTTTGAATGATTATTATTTCTTAGCACCGTCAGATGCATTTTTTGGCAAAAGTAGCTGTGATTCGTTTAGCCAGAGCGAACAGAACAATAAAAATGACAGTAATTTGCATTTTTCTTCTTCTGTTTACCTTAAATGAACAAACTTTTTCGTATATTCGCATCCAGATTATTACTAACAAAGTGTCCTATGGCTAATACCAAAGATTATGCAGAGCGAGAACTGATCATTGACAGGTATCTCTCGACTGGAAAAGAATATTCCGGCAAGGAACTTCTTGCACTCGTGAATATGGAATTACGCAAAAGAAGTATGCTTGAGATAAAAACTCGCACTACTTTTGCAGCTGACATCCAGGAGATTAATTCTAAGTATTTTAATCATTTCCATCATGACGTGATTCAAAGGGAAAAAAGAGGTCGCATTTTCTATTATTCATATAGAATGCCGAACTTCTCAATCTATGATCGCGAGCTGACAGATGAGGAAATATCAAAGCTACATAGCCTTGTCCTATTTATGCGTCGTCTCAAAGGAATGCCAAAATTCAGTTTCCTGGAAGAGATGGAAGTGAGATTTGATCAAGTGGTCAACAAAGCTCAGAAGCCTGTTGTTTCATTTGATGACTCATACAACGAACAGGCAATGAAGCCTTTTACCAAGTTATTGGAAGCTATCAACAAACAGCAAGTTGTTAATTTCGAATACTGCAAATTCCAAGATTCAGAGCCTACTCAAAATAAAGTCTCACCTCTATATCTAAAGCAGTATCAACTACGTTGGTATCTGATGGCTTCGTATATTGGCAATCCGAACATATACACGTTTGCTCTTGATCGTATGTTGCATCTTGAAAATGATGCAGAAACGCCATACGAGCCAACAGATGTAGATTTCGAACATTACTTTGATGATATTATTGGTGTTACCAACTATCAAGACAAACCCGTTGAGCACATTGAGATCTGGGTAAAGAACAAGGAATTACCATACGTTATGACTAAACCACTCCATCATTCACAGAAGCTATTGCAGAAGGATGTCAATGGTGGAGCACTAATCACTATTGACGTGAAACGAAATACAGAGTTGAAGCAAGCCATTCTAAGTTATGGAGGTTACATGGAAGTCATGAAGCCACTAGATCTTCGCAAAGAACTCGATGAGCAAGCATCAATGATGCGCTTTGTTTACGACACTCCTGAACCAGGTTAATGTTTTTGCAATAAATCCAGAGAAACAACAAAGAACATAAATATTGCAGAAGTAAGAACAAAAACGAATATGGAAAATAGTAAAATAACAAACGAGTCTATTGATCTTTGGGGGCTAACAACACCAATGTCAGACTTTAACGATGATTATGAAATATGGCAAGCAACATTATATACTCCATACAAAGGTTTAGGTGAAGACTTTACAGGAAGTATAGTCGGATATGTAGAGCCTATTGAAAATAAGGAATATAGTGTAGAGTATGCGTCTGGTCAATATAAGCTAAATGTTTATACTCATAAGGGAGAGTTAATACAAGACTATGATATTTTAGGAGACAAACTAGTAAGGTGGGCTGGATTTCGTAGACTACCATTCGTAGGCTATGTAAATAAAGATAATCGTAGTAGTTACTCAACTCCAGAAGCTACGATCTGGATTATTATACCAAAAACAAAAGAGCAGTTTCTTTCTGCTATAGCGACTTTTTATAAAAGAAGAAAAAAGAAAGCTGAAGCACCAAACATAGTAGGACTATCTGAGTACATGGAGAAAGCTACTTCTATAGGGGAAATAACAGATATTACTAACTTTACCCCTTTAAGGCATAGACTTATGAGACAGACTAAGAGACTTACTGCCACTCAGAAGAGAATAGCTGAGTACAGAAGTTCTGCTCCAGAAGTTACGGATAACATTTTGGTAGATAGTCTCGTAGCAAAGTATAACGATTTCTTTATTGATAACGAAGCGGTAGTTACAGAGGGTATTAAAGAAACCTATAGAAACGGACTACCACTAACTAAGGAAAATGTACTACAGCAGATAGAATACCTCGTAGAGGACAGAAAATTACTACAATACTATACACAACTGCAGCACATATACTCTCCAGAAGCTAACATACTAAGAGATAAAGCAAATCAAGTAATAGAAACTTTATACGAGACAGCTTGTAAAAGAGTTTGTAATGTGAGCGAATTTGCAGACGAGGAAGTAATGGAATACTTCAAGAGCAAGTATAGCCATAGAGACGACTTAACACTCGCAAAAATTATCAATAACTTTTGCTGTAGTTATCATTGTCGTAAGTATAATCTAATCTCCTGTATCGAAGCTAACGATTTTCCTCCTTTCAAATGCTTTGACTATCGTTTCGGAAAGGATGTAACACTCGCCCCTACCTTTGAAGAGGCTAAAGCATACAACGATAAACAAACAGCAGAAGAGAAAAGCAAAGGAGTAGAAAAGGAAACTACAGAAGTTGGGAAGAAAGGATGCCTACTTTGGTTTATCCTTATACCATCATCTATATTGGGGCTTCTATTTTCAGTACTGTAACTATTTAATATACAACCAAGACAGATTCATCATACATTCTTGGAAAGTTTTTTAAATCTGTTCGCTCTGGCTAAACACATTACAGCTATCTTTGCACTATTTTATTTAATATAAATAGAAAAAGATTGAGGAGACATAGCACAAATCGACAGAAGAAATTCAATTTATTGGCATATTCCACACTTTTCTCAAAAATAAAAAGTAACTTTGTAAGCTATAATAATTAAAGATGTCAATATGGACAGAAAGCTAAATAGAATAAAGGCCGTTCTTGCAGATAAAGGCAAAACCAATAAATGGCTAGCGGAACAGTTGGATAAAGATCCTGCTACTGTTAGCAAATGGTGTACAAATGCTTGTCAACCATCTCTTGAAATGATGATGACAGTTGCAAGAATTCTAGATGTTGAGATGAACGATCTTGTGCGTCTAGAAGAAATTCCTGATACTTTTGTTAAGTAAATATTAAGCGAACGGAATAATTCAAATGAATATGGAAAGGTTAAACACAAA
>CAYVGR010000056.1:0-11148 GCA_964450065.1 uncultured Prevotella sp.
GTTCCTTAGATGCAGCCATCAACTGGGGACGGAGCAACTCGCCCTGGTCGCTGACCTTCGGCACGTCGTGTTGCGGTATCGAGTTTATGGCCATTGGCTGTTCGCGCTACGACATGGCCCGTTTCGGCTGGGAGGTGACTCGCAACTCGCCCCGACAGGCCGACCTCATCATGTGTGCCGGTACGATTACCAACAAGATGGCTCCCGTGTTCAAGCGTCTGTACGACGAGATGGCCGAACCCAAGTATGTGGTGGCCGTGGGCGGCTGCACCATCAGTGGCGGACCTTTCAAAAAGAGCTACAATGTGGTACGCGGTATCGACGAGCTGGTACCCGTGGACGTGTATATTCCCGGGTGTCCTCCACGTCCCGAATCCCTTATCTACGGCATGATGCAGTTGCAGCGCAAGATCAAGGTAGAAAAGTTTTTTGGAGGTGCCAACCACAAGATGACCGCCGAGGAGCGTGAGGACAGTATGTCGCGCGGTGGTCTGCGCGGACTGAGCAATGCCAACTTTGCCCACGCCAAGATTGGCAACAAGGCACCCATCATTGTGACCGGTGCGCCAACCCAGGAGGAAATCAACGAGTTGGGCAAGGAGTTGGAACAAATAGAAAAGAACACTCCCACTGCAGAAACATCATCGGAAACAACTAAGGTATCGGAATAAAATGAAATTAGAAAACAAAGAATTCGGATTTGACAGCTTTGCCGCGGAGATGGCCAAGCTGAAGAATGAGAAGCATTTCGACTACCTTGTCACTATAGTAGGCGAAGACTTCGGTCCTGAAGAAGGACTGGGGTGCATCTATATTCTTGAGAATACACAGTCGCACGAACGGGTGTCGGTGAAGCAGATAGCCAAGACGGTGGACGGGGAATATGTCATTCCTTCGGTCATCAAGCTATGGCGTGCCGCCGACTTGCTGGAACGTGAGGTATTCGATTTTCTCGGCATCAAGTTCCTGGGACATCCCGACATGCGACGGCTGTTTATGCGAAGCGACTTCACGGGCTACCCGCTGCGTAAGGACTTCGACATGAGTCCGGAGGCCAACCCGTTCCCCACGACCGACGAACCGGAAACTGACTGGACCTCGGAATGGAACCTGGACAAGCGCGGCAAGCTGGTGGAAACCAAGCACCGCCTGTTCGACAAGGATGACTTCGTGATCAACTTCGGCCCCAACCACCCGTCAACCCACGGCGTGCTTCGCCTGCAGACGGTGGTAGACGGCGAGACCATCAAGCATGTCTACCCACACTTGGGCTATATCCACCGCGGTATGGAGAAGATGATGGAGGACATGACCTACCCGCAGACACTGGCGCTGACCGACCGCCTGAACTACCTCTGCGCCATGCACCATCGCCACGCGCTGGTGGGCGTTATCGAAGAGGCCATGGGCATCGAGCTGAGCGACCGCATTCTGTATATCCGCACCATCATGGACGAGTTGCAGCGTATCGACAATCACTTGCTGTTCCTCGGTACCTGCGCGCAGGACCTGAGTGCCCTGACGGCATTCCTCTACTGTATGCGCGACCGCGAGCATGTGCTCAACGTGATGGAGGCAACCACCGGTGGCCGACTGATTCAGAACTATTATAGAATAGGTGGACTTCAGGATGACATCGACCCCAACTTCGTGGCCAACACCAAGGCCCTTTGCAAGTATATGCGCCCGATGGTTCAGGAATACCTGGACGTGTTTGGCGATAACATCATCACACACCAGCGACTGGAAGGTGTGGGCCCCATGAACTTGGCCGATTGTATCAACTATGCTGTCACCGGCCCGGCCGGACGTGCAGCCGGTTGGCACAACGATGTTCGCAAGTGCCATCCGTATGCCTTATATAATAAGGTGGACTTCAAGGAAATTGTAGGCACCGCGGGCGACTCGATGGAACGCTATATGATTCATATCAACGAGATCTATCAGAGCCTCGACATCATCGAGCAGCTGATAGACAACATTCCCGAAGGCGACTTCTATATCAAGCAGAAAGCTGTTATCAGGGTGCCCGAGGGACAGTGGTATTTCTCCGTGGAGGGTGGTGCCGGCGAGTTCGGTGTTTACCTCGACAGCCGTGGTGACAAGAGTCCCTATCGTGTAAAGATGCGCCCCATGGGTCTGACCCTTGTCGGCGCGTTCGACAAGATGCTGAAGGGACAGAAGATTGCCGACCTCGTGGCTACGGGTGCTGCCATCGATTTCGTCATTCCCGATTTGGATAGATAATACTAAAACCAAAAGTTGAATTGAATAAAAAAGAAATAAGATATGTTTGATTTTAGTATAGTTACAACTTGGTTCGATACCCTCCTGCGCCAAACGCTTGGCCTGGGGGATTTCTGGACCATATTGATTGAGTGCGTTGTCGTGGGCATACTGATTCTCGTGGCATATGCGCTGATCGCCATCGCCCTGATTTTCATGGAACGCAAGGTCTGCGCCTACTTCCAATGTCGTCTCGGGCCGATGCGCGTTGGTCCCTGGGGTATTTTCCAGGTGTTTGCCGACGTGGTGAAAATGCTGATCAAGGAGATCTTCACCATCGACCGCGCCGACAAGTTGCTCTATTGGCTGGCACCCTTTCTCGTGATTGCCGCCTCGGTGGGCACTTTCGCCTTCCTTCCCTGGAACATGGGTGCCCATATCCTCGACTTCAATGTGGGCATATTCCTCATCACGGCCATATCCTCTATCGGCGTGGTGGGCATCTTCATTGCCGGCTGGGGAAGTAACAACAAGTATTCCGTAGTCTCGGCCATGCGCGCTGCCGTGCAGATGATTTCCTACGAACTGTCGCTCGGCCTTTGCCTTGTTGCAGCCGTTGTGCTGACGGGGACGATGCGGATGAGTGAGATCGTTGTAACGCAGACGGGGCCTTGGAACTGGCTGATCATCAAGGGGCACATCCCCGCCATTATTGCCTTCCTGGCCTTCCTCGTGGCCGGTAATGCCGAGGCCAACCGTGGCCCGTTCGACATGGCCGAAGCCGAGAGTGAGCTTACCGCAGGTTACCATACCGAATATTCGGGTATGGGCTTCGGATTCTACTATTTGGCCGAGTATCTGAATCTCTTCGTGATTTCGGGTATCGCCGCTGCCGTGTTCCTGGGCGGATGGGCTCCGCTGAATATCGGTATAGAAGCTTTCGACAACGTGATGAACTGGATTCCCGGTTTCATTTGGTTCTTCGGTAAGACCTTTGCCGTGATTTGGCTGTTGATGTGGGTTCGATGGACGTTTCCGCGTTTGCGCATCGACCAGATTCTGAAACTCGAGTGGAAATATATCATGCCGCTGTCGCTGCTCAATTTGGTGTTGATGACCGTTTGTGTGGCCATGGGCTGGTACATTAAATAAATAAGGTAAAATGTCAAATAAAGAAAAATCATATTTCAGGGGCATTGCCGATGGGTTGAAGACGTTAAGCATTGGTTTGAAGACCACGCTGAAGGAATATTTCACACCCAAGACAACCGAGCAATATCCTGAGAATCGCAAGACAACACTGCACGTCTCCCCGCGTTTTCGCGGACGTCTTGTGTTCAAGCGCGATGAGAACGGCGAGCATCGTTGTGTGGCTTGTACCATGTGCGAGAAGGCTTGCCCCAACGACACAATCAAAATTCTGTCTCACATGGAAGTGAATGAGGAGACCGGTCGCAAGAAGAGAATGTTGGACGATTATCAGTACGATCTCGGCGACTGTATGTTCTGTCAGCTTTGTGTCAATGCCTGCAACTTCGATGCGATTGAGTTCACCAACGATTTTGAGCATGCTGTGTTCGACCGCTCTAAGCTCGTGCTCCATTTGGACAAGGAAGTTTATGACGGGGGCAGTCTGCCTCATTTGATTAAGGATGGCGGCGCACCGCTGACCATCGGTAAGTTTAACACCAAGACCAAGTAATAGATTATGGCAAATCTCGTAGTATTTTGTATCCTTGCTGTAGTCATTCTTGGCTCAGCAGTAGCATCAGTGCTTACCGGTCGCATCATGCGTGCGGCCACGTTCCTGCTCTTTGTGCTGTTTGGCATTGCCGGCATTTATTTCGTGCTCGGCTATACCTTCCTCGGCGCAGCGCAGATAAGCATTTATGCCGGAGGTATCACCATTATGTATATCTTCGCCATCAATTTAATGTCCAGGCATTCACTGCAGGGACTTGTAGAGCGTTTCAAAGGGAAACGCGTTGTTCAAGGCGCATTAGTCTCGCTTGTAGGGCTGGCCACGGTGCTTGTGGTTTATCTCAAGAGCGAGTTCCTGGCTCATGCCAAGTTTAACAGTGTGGCCGACATTGAGCTTCCCATGCAGAAAATTGGAGAAGCCCTTATAGGCAGCGGAAAAGGCCAGTATGTATTGACTTTCGAGTTGATTTCAGTATTCCTGCTCGCCTGTATCATCGGAGGCATCATGATTGCAAGAAAGGAGGATGACAAATGACAATTCCTGTAGAATTACCCCTGGCTCTCAGTGCCCTTTTGTTTTTTATCGGAGTCTTCGGCTTCGTCACCCGTCGTAATTTGGTGGCCATGCTCATCTCCGTGGAGCTTATATTGAATGCCGTAGACTTAAACTTCGCAGTCATCAACCGCTTCTTCTTCCCCGGACAGATGGACGGTATGTTCTTCACACTGTTCTCTATCGGAGTGAGCGCCGCCGAGACTGCTGTGGCTTTGGCTATTATCATCAACGTTTACCGAAACTACCACAGTAATCAGGTGAACAGTATTGAAAACTTGAAATTCTAAATCAACAATGGAATATAGTTATTCATTTTTAATACTTCTTCTCCCGCTTCTGAGCTTCCTCTTGCTCGGCTTATGTGGTATGAAGATGAAAAAGCCGGTGGCGGGTTGCATCGGCACGGCAGTATTGCTGTCGGTCTGGGCTATGAGCCTTTACACCGCCTATAAATATTTCTTCTACACGGGTCATGTGATTACTCCTTTTGAGGAGGTAGACGTGATCAACGGGCGCTTGGCTTCCGGAGTCTACCCCACGCTGACGGTATTCAACTTCACGTGGTTGGACTTTGGCAAGACCATTCTTGGCACCGACTTGTTGTTCAAGATTGGTTTCCGCCTGACGCCCATCAGCGTGATGATGCTGGTCGTGATTACCACCGTCAGCTCCATGGTTCATATCTACAGCTTCGGTTATATGGCCGAGCGCGATGAGAATTACAAGAAAGAAGGCTACGAGCATGGTTTCCAGCGCTTCTATGCTTTCCTCTCGCTGTTCTCCATGTCGATGCTCGGACTGGTCGTGGCCACCAACCTCTTCCAGATGTATATGTTCTGGGAGTTGGTGGGAGTGTGCTCCTACTTGCTCATCGGCTTCTATTATCCCAAGCACGATGCCGTGCACGCGTCCAAAAAGGCATTCATCGTTACCCGTTTTGCCGATCTGTTCTTCCTCATCGGTATTCTGTTCTACAGTTTCTATGTTGGCACATTCAACTATGACCTGAGTGTCGACCAGACGGTGGTCAGCAACCTCCCGGGCGCGGCATGGGTACTGCCCATGGCCTTGTTCCTCATGTTCATTGGCGGTGCCGGTAAATCGGCCATGTTCCCCTTGCACATCTGGTTGCCCGATGCCATGGAGGGTCCGACGCCGGTCAGCGCGTTGATTCACGCCGCAACGATGGTTGTTGCCGGTGTGTTCCAAGTGGCATCGCTGTTCCCCATTTGGATACAGTTTGCGCCTGATACGCTCCACTATGTGGCCTACATCGCCGCGTTCACAGCTTTCTATGCTGCTGCCGTAGCTTGTACGCAGGCCGACATTAAGCGCGGCTTGGCATTCTCCACGATTTCGCAAATAGCCTATATGCTCGTAGCGCTCGGTGTGGGCACTTCTTTGGAAGGGCACGGAGGCTTAGGCTATATGGCCGGTATGTTCCATCTGTTCACCCATGCCATGTTCAAGGCATTGTTGTTCCTTTGCTCCGGTGCCATCATCGTGATTGTAGGTTCGAACTTCAAACAGTATATGGGCGGCCTGCACAAGTATATGCCCATTACCAATGTCTGTTTCCTCATTGGGTGTTTGGCCATCAGCGGCATCCCTCCCTTTGCGGGTTTCTTCTCCAAGGATGAGATTGTAGCAGCTTGCTTCCACTTCTCTCCCTATATGGGCTGGTTCATGACGTTGGTTTCCGGTATGACGGCCTTCTATATGTTCCGTCTTTATTATGTTATATTCTGGGGCAAATCATATTATGAGCAAGACCCCGACAACCGCCGTCGCCCACAGGAAGTGCCCTTCGTGATGTGGGGACCGCTGGTGTTCCTGTCCATCATCTCTGTTTTCGCAGGCTTGATTCCATTTGGACACTTTGTGTCTGCCAACGGTTTGAGCGAAGACATTGCCTTGCAGACCTTCCAATTCTGGACATGGGGCCCCGTGGCTTGGACCAGCATCACGGTGGCTGTTATCGGCATGGGCTTGGCCACATGGATGTACAAGAGTGGGGATAACCCTGTGCCCGATATGTTGCAAAAGAGAATGCCGACCCTTCACCGAGCCGCGCTCAATCGCTTCTATATCGACGATGCCTGGCAATTCTTCACCCACAAGATCGTGTTCCGCTGCTTCTCCATCCCCATCGCCTGGTTCGACCGTCACGTCATCGACGGCATGTTCAATTTCTCGGCATGGGCAACACAGGAGGCCGGCGAGAGCATCCGTCCGTGGCAGAGTGGCGATGTTCGCCAGTATGCCGTGTGGTTCCTCACCGGTAGTGTGGCACTCACGTTAGTCCTGCTTTGCATTTAACAGTTAATGATGAGAGTTGAAGATCAAGAAATTGACCGTTTCATAACATCTCGGCTCCAAATAATATACAGTAAACAATGACATTCTTATCATTATTCGTTGTCATACCCGTCCTGATGTTGCTCGCTCTTTGGATTGCCCGCAACGACAGTCAGGTGCGTGGTGTCATGGTAGTCGGCTCTGTCGCCTTGTTGGCCTTGTCCATCTACCTCGTCTTCGCGTTCCTCGGAGCGCGCGAGACCATGCCCGCCGAACAATATCCCTTCCTTTTCGGCGATGCCATCCCTTGGTTCGAGCCTTTAAACATATTCTATAGAACAGGTGTCGACGGTATTGCCGTTGTCATGATTCTGCTTTCGGCTATCATCGTGGTAACCGGAACCTTTGCGTCGTGGCAGCACCACCCCATGCAGAAGGAGTTCTTCCTTTGGTTCACGCTCCTTTCCGCCGGTGTGTTCGGCTTCTTCATCAGCGAAGACCTCTTCACCATGTTTATGTTCTACGAGGTAGCCCTCATCCCCATGTATCTGCTCATCGGGGTCTGGGGAACCGGTCCTAAGGAATATTCGGCCATGAAGCTCACCCTGATGCTCATGGGTGGCTCTGCCCTCCTTATTATCGGTATTATTGGCATCTACTTCTTCAACGGCCAGTACAGCGGTACCTACACCATGGATGTTTTGGCCATTGCCCAGAGCAATGCCATCCCCGTGTTTATCCAGAAGGTGTTCTTCCCGTTCATCTTCATTGGCTTTGGCGTCTTGGGTGCCCTGTTCCCCTTCCACACATGGTCGCCCGACGGTCATGCCTCAGCCCCGACGGCAGTTTCCATGCTCCACGCCGGCGTGTTGATGAAGCTCGGAGGCTACGGCTGCTTCCGCGTGGCCATGTTCCTTTTACCCGATGCCGCCCGTGAGCTCTGCTGGATATTCCTCATTCTCACAACTATTTCCGTGGTCTATGGTGCGCTCTCTGCCTGTGTGCAGACCGACCTCAAGTATATCAACGCCTACTCCTCGGTGTCTCACTGTGGCATGGTGCTCTTCGCACTCTGCATGATGACACAAACTGCCATCAACGGTGCGGTGCTCCAGATGCTCTCCCATGGGTTGATGACCGCCCTCTTCTTTGCTGTTATCGGTATGATATACCACCGCACCGGCACGCGCGACGTGCGCCGCTTGGGCGGATTGATGAAGATTCTTCCCTTCCTGTCGGTGGCCTACGTGGTGGCAGGTTTGGCCAATCTCGGCCTTCCCTTGTTCTCCGGCTTCGTGGCCGAAATGAACATCTTTGTGGGAGCCTTCCAGGTGAACGATACGTTCCATCGCACTTGTACCATCATCGCCTGTACCTCGATTGTCATCACCGCGGTCTATATCCTCCGCGTGGTGGGCAAGATACTCTATCAGAAGGTACCCGACCAAGATTACTACAAGCTCACCGATGCCTCCTGGGACGAGCGTCTTGCTGTTGGCGCGCTGATATTCTGCGTGGCCGGGCTCGGTACGTTCCCACTTTGGGCACAAAACATTATTAACGATGCCGTAGTTCCGATGATTTATCATATCACGGGAAGCGGAATAATTGCAGGAATGTAGAAGTCTCTTCCCGGCCCTCCCCAATGGAGGGAGGCTAAGTCTGAGATATAAAATTATAATTATTATGCAACTCGATTACAGTCAGTTTCTAAATATGATTCCGGAGGTCACGCTGATGGCCATCCTGGTAATCGTTTTCTTTGCAGACCTGATCACGGCCCCCAAGCCGGGTGAACAGCAGTCCCGTCAGTGGTTCAACCCGTTGGTGAGCGTGCTCATGTTGGGTCATATCCTTATTAACATTCTGCCTACAGCGGATGCTACGGCTTTCGGCGACATGTATGTCACGGGGCCGGCCATCGGTGTTATCAAAAGCATTTTGGCTTTCGGCACGCTCATTGTGATGATCATGGCGCGCGAATGGCTCAACCGACCCGACACCAATTTCAAAGAAGGCGAGTTCTACGAACTGGTCATTGCCACCCTGCTGGGTATGAACATGATGTTGAGTGCCAACCACTTCCTCCTGTTCTTCCTCGGTCTCGAAATGGCATCCGTGCCTATGGCCTGTTTGGTGGCCTTCGACAAATATCGTCACCACTCTGCCGAGGCCGGCGCAAAGTTCATCCTTACGGCCATGTTTTCCAGCGGTGTGATGCTCTATGGCATCAGCTTCCTCTATGCAGCTGCCGGCACATTCTATTTCGACGACATGATTCAGCACCTCGACGGTTCATGGATATCCATCATCGGTCTGGTGTTCTTCTTCAGCGGCTTGGCCTTCAAGATATCCCTCGTGCCATTCCACTTCTGGACAGCCGACAGCTATCAGGGCGCGCCGACAGTAGTAACCGGTTACCTCAGCGTGGTTTCCAAGGGTGCTGCCGCATTCGCTCTCTGCACCATTCTCATGAAGGTGTTTGCAGGCATGGTAGAATACTGGCAATATCTGCTGATGATTGTCATCGTACTGTCTATCACCATAGCCAACCTCTTTGCCATCCACCAGAAAGATCTCAAGCGCTTCATGGCCTTCAGTTCTATTTCCCAGGCCGGATACGTCATGTTGGCCGTATTGGGCAACTCGGCCATGGGTACCACAGCACTGACATACTATGTGCTCATCTATGTGGTGGCCAACCTCGCCGTGTTCAGCATTATCGCCTCGGTGGAAGAGCACAATGGCGGCATCGTCAACATGGATGCCTACAACGGTTTCTACAAAACCAACCCCCGCCTGTCGTTCATCATGACCATTGCCCTGTTCTCGCTTGGTGGCATTCCTCCGTTTGCCGGTATGTTCTCCAAGTTCTTCTCCTTCATGGCAGCCGTTCAAGGCTCTGATATCACCACCACTATGGGTGCGGCAATCTATGCAGTGGTGTTCATCGCCTTGATCAACACCGTTATCAGCTTGTACTACTATCTCCTCATCGTGAAGGCCATGTACATCAAGCATAACAACAATCCGTTGCCCACCTTCCGCAGTCATGTCAATACCAAGTTGGCTCTGGCTGTCTGCACGCTTGGCATCATAGCCTTCGGTGTGTGCAGCTATGTGTACAACTGGATTTACGCGGCCATGATTTAAGACGACGGCGACAACTCCATTCTTTCAAAATGCCTTTTTAAGAGCGCAGAAAGAATACAACGAATAATAAAGGCAGCTGTTTTAGACGGCTGCCTTTACTTTTTTAACAATACAATTCTTAATTCACAATTCATAATTCAAAATTCAAAATTAGCTGGCGCGGTGCAATTCAAAATTAGGTTGCTCACTGGAGGGTTAGCCGATATTCTAAGATTATTTGCGAAGCAAATGGGAAGATATTTTGCGATGAGCCTTTCGTCCACAAAATATATTCTCCTGATATTCTAAGATACCGCAAAGCGGTGCGGAGGAGTTTTTCAATTCAAAATTCACAATTCATAATTCAAAATTAGGCTGGCGCGGTGATTCTTCGTTCTTCACTCTTCATTCTCCACTCATAACTTGGGCTACGCATTAATTCTTCCCTCTTAACTCTTCACTCTTCATTTACTTCCCTCTTATTTTTATTTACAAACACCCCTCTGTGCTTCTCGTATTTCAAAACAAAAGTACTTCCGGTCAAAATTCGGGAAAATTGAGGCATGTTGTAGTTTGTTGATTATCAGACGTTTCGTAAAAACGACCATTCGCTTCCTATTTTGTCGCCCGCCGTTTGATATCGAATGGTCTTGCGACAAAGCCTTAATCACATCGCGATTAGAAACCTTTCACACGCTCACGAAGTTCAAATCGCACGATGATAAGATAGCGAACGCAAAAACACAACTGGTTTCATGTTGCCCAAGCAAAAATTATTAATCAAAACATGGCGTATTTTTCTCTGGATGCTCCAAAAATAATCACCGAAAAACGATAAATATATTTTACAAAATAAAATCAACGCGCAGCCCATTTGTAATTCACAATTCACAATTGGCAATTCACAATTGGCTGCGCATTGATTCTTCGTTCTTCACTCTTCACTCTTCACTTACTCATCACTCTTCACTCTTATTTTTATTGACAAACACACCTCGCCGAACAATCCCACAGTCTGAAAGACTGAATTTCAATAGCCCCTGGTTGGAGCGAAGCGGAAACCAGAGGGAAGGAATCCCGCCGCATGGCATCAGTCTGAAAGACTTCCCCCCCTTGTATCCGTTCGTGATTATTCATACCCAAGGGTGGTATATGATGATGTTTATAACTTGCGCTGCAACGTAACTCCCATCAGCCCTATCACCACATCGTTGGATACGGCTGTGACTGTCAGG
>CAYVGR010000057.1:0-10915 GCA_964450065.1 uncultured Prevotella sp.
ACGGTAACACCAAGGAGATTAACGAGCAGATAATATACGACTATATTCATAGTGGTGCCAATATCAAGAGCGTTGTCCTGAGGTATTTCAATCCTATTGGCGCGCACCCCTCTGGTCTCATCGGTGAATTGCCCAATGGTGTGCCCGCTAATCTCATTCCGTTTGTTACTCAGACAGCCATGGGTATCCGTAAGGAACTCACTATATTTGGTAACGACTACGACACCGCTGACGGGACATGTATTCGCGATTATATTTATGTGGTAGACCTTGCCAAGGCTCACGTTGCAGCCATGACACGTGTGTTGGAAGCTGACAGCGATTCTATCGAATATTTCAATATTGGTACGGGGAATGGTAATTCCACCCTCGAAATCGTTAAGACCTTTGAGAAAGCCACGGGCGTGAAGCTGAATTGGAAGTTTGGTCCTCGCCGCGAGGGTGATATCGAGAAGATTTGGGGCGATTGTACCAAGGCCAACAAGGTGCTTGGCTGGAAGGCCGAAGCTCCCTTGGACGAGGTTCTGCGCACGGCATGGAACTGGCAGAAAAAGCTACGCGAAGACGGAATTATGTAAATCAACTTGATAAAAACAAATCCCCTTTTCAATCCAAAACTTGAAAAGGGGATTTATTTTATTCGTATCTTATGCTTTTGGTTGGTGATATATGCGAGATGAGATAACTCGGTGCAACCAATACAATGACGCAGAACAAGAACGTAAGGATATTCAACAGCACAAACAACGGAACGTTTATTTCTACCGGAACTGCATTGATATAATATATGCTTGGGTCTAATTTAAAGATTCCAAACTGTTTTTGCAATAGGATTATGGCAATGCCAATCATATTGCCAATAATCATGCCGCGACCTATAACAAAGGCAGAGAACCACAAGAAAATGCGGCGGATGCTGCCATTGCGACAGCCCAATGCCTTCAACATACCAATCATGTTCGTGCATTCCAATATAATGATGAGCAACCCGGATATCATGGTTACACTGGCCACAGCCACCATCAATATTATAATAA
This sequence comes from uncultured Prevotella sp., assembly GCA_964450065.1. Lineage (GTDB taxonomy): Bacteria > Bacteroidota > Bacteroidia > Bacteroidales > Bacteroidaceae > Prevotella. The sequence continues at coordinate 1,038 of CAYVGR010000057.1, forward strand.
TGAGCACATTGAGGTCTAATAAGTCTAACCAACTGAAAATTTGTGGATTAATATCTCGGATAGTCTGCGAAGAGTAAGTTTCTCCATGACGATCTTCCGTTTTATTAATCTTATTTATAAAATGGCTTTCCACTTCATTCACCTTGCTAAAATCATGTACCATGATTTCTGCACCCGACACTTGATCATCTTCCCAACCATTTAGTTTAATCACGGTGTACAGGTCAGCAAAACAAACAAGCTCATCATATTGGTTCAAATTAGTTTGGTAAATTCCCTGAATGGTAAATCTACGCACGCGTACACCGTTGTCATCTATGAAGTAGGCGAATAGCCGTTCACCATTTTTCACTTTGAGTTTATCTGCCATATTTTTTGAAATCAGAATCCTATTGCCTGATTTCTTATCAGAAAAAGAAGGTATCTCACCTTCGACTATATTCTGACTGATAAAATTAGGATTAAACTCCGGCCCGACACCTTTGAACATAACACCCAGGAAATCATTGTCTGTTTTCAGGATTCCCTGTTTGTAGGCAAAACGTTCTGCATGTTTCACACCGGGTATTTTCTTAATTACATTCATCATCGAGTCGTCCATCACGATAGGATAGTTGTTCGACGACATCTGACTCATGAAATTAGTAACCTGTATGTGCGATCCAAAGCCTATGACCTTGTTTTGTATGGAGTGCTTAAAGCCTAATACCACAGCTATAGAAACTATCATCACCGCCAGGCCGATGGCTATGCCGGCAATGGCAATGGCAATAGCAGGGCGGGAAACCTTCTGGTTGTTATGATGGTCTCCATAGATTCTTCTTGCAATGAATAGGGGAAAATTCATTATTTCTTCGTCCTGTTTTGATAGGCCTCAATAGTTTTTTCCAATACCACCAAAGCGCGCTCCAGGTCGGCCTGCTTCAGCACATATGCTATGCGCACCTGGTTAATACCTGCCCCGGGAGTTGTATAAAACCCGGCAGCAGGAGCCATCATCACCGTTTCGCCTTCATAGTTGAACTCCTCCAAACACCAACGGCAGAAGTCCTCAGCATTGTCTACAGGTAGTTGTGCTACCGTATAAAAAGCTCCCATGGGAATAGGGGAGTACACCCCTGGTATTCGGTTCAGGCCGTCTATTAAGCACTTGCGACGCTCCACATACTCATCGTAGACGTCACGGTAATAATCTTCAGGGGCATCCAGTGAGGCCTCAGCCACAAGCTGGCCAATCAGAGGTGGGGAAAGACGTGCCTGACAAAACTTCATGACCGCCTCGCGTACTTCAGCATTGTGTGTGATCAGGGCACCAACACGAATGCCACACTCTGAATATCGTTTGGAAACAGAATCAATCAGGACCACATTCTCCTCTATACCAGCAAGATGCATTGCACTGATATATGGACTCCCGGTATAAATATACTCGCGATACACCTCATCGGAAAATAAATATAGATCATACTTCTTAACCAAGTCGCGAATCTGATTCATCTCCCGGCGTGTATACAGATAGCCTGTGGGGTTGTTGGGGTTGCAAATCATGATGGCGCGTGTGCGCTCATTAATCAGCTTTTCAAATTTCTCGACCTTGGGCAGCGAAAAGCCTTCGTCGATGGTAGTGGCTATCGTGCGAATCCTTGCGCCGGCCGAAATGGCAAAGGCCATGTAGTTAGCATAGGCAGGTTCAGGTACAATAATTTCGTCACCGGGATTCAGACAACTCATAAAAGCAAACAACACTGCCTCCGAACCACCGGTGGTGATGATAATCTCATCGGCAGTCACATTGATGTTGTACTTGGCATAATAGTCAACAAGCTTTTTACGATATGACAAAAAGCCTTGCGAGGGTGAATATTCCAGTACCTTTCGGTCAATACACTTCAACGCATCGAGTCCAACTTGCGGAGTTGGTAAGTCCGGCTGACCAATGTTCAGGTGATACACTTTAATACCGCGTTCTTTAGCAGAAGCAGCCAAAGGTGCAAGCTTCCTAATAGGCGACTCCGGCATTTCGAGGCCACGTACTGATATTTCAGGCATTATGTGTTATAATTAAATCCTTATTTTATAAGGTGCAAAGTTAATTTTTTTTCTTTGATTGAACAAATTATCTTATAAATTAAATAGATTATACTTCTCTTATTTATCATAATGCCAATTATAGATTAACATGGAAATATACATCATTGGTATCGCCGAGTTGTTGTTTTACCACATGAAAAACTAATATACTTCATTTCTTTGTTTCATGCATGTTTAATTAAATCTGTAATCAAATCAATTCGACAAAAAGCAAATAAATCGTAATGCTGTAGGATATTCGTTCTTTAATCTGAAGAAAATGCAGTAACTTTACATGCATTATGAAATATGAAAATTATATATTTGATTTAGATGGCACGTTGCTCAACACCATCGATGATCTTGCTGATAGTTGCAATTATGCGTTGCGTAGCTTCGACATGCTGGAATATTCAGTTGACGAGATACGTCAGTTTGTGGGAAACGGTGTTAAAAAGCTTATGGAACGTAGTGTTCCACAAGGAGTTGACAATCCTATGTTCGAGAAAGTATTTCAGCTGTTCAAGACTTATTATCTTGCCCATAATGCTGTGCATACCAAGCCATACTGTGGTATACCGGAACTCCTGGAAGCGTTAAAGAGCCAAGGCAAAGGCATTGCTGTTGTCAGCAATAAATTTGATACGGCAACCAAGGATTTAACGAAACAATATTTTGGCGACACTATTGCAGTAGCTATTGGCGAATCCAAAGACATTCGTAAAAAGCCGGCACCGGACATGTTGTTCGAGGCCATGCGACAGTTGGGTGGCACTGCTGAAAACACTGTGTATATAGGCGACAGCGATGTAGACATAGCCACAGCCAGGAATTGTTCCATACCCTGTATCAGTGTGCTCTGGGGGTTCAGAGACCGCCGATTTCTCATTAAGCATGGTGCGTCGGTTTTGATTAGACATCCATTGGATATCTTGAATCTGTAAGCCAGAGTATTGTCAATAAAACTTCACTGTAAACATGCCTCCAAATTTGATCGAAATAGAATCTGAAAATTAATTTTTCACCCAAATTATCTTGCTATGGGAACAAAAGCTGTAAACTCTGCTGGCAATTGGTATTCAATGATGCGGTGGTAAAGACTCAATCATGACATGAATGTGGCTTAGTGGTAAAGCGATAAAGCATTAATCATCATGCGATTAAAGCTTAATGATGAAGCTTTAATAAAACTATTTTTCAAACATCGAGATTCATAGTCGCTATCGGCTTGATATTAAACCGATTGTAGAAAACCCGTTATTTTTGCGATTTTCAGACAAAACTCCTTGCCGTTTTGAAATACGCGAAAACTGAGCATACTTTTGTCATATATTTTCAAACCATTAATTCAGCATGGATATAACGATAAAAACTTGTTCACTAGGATTTTCACATTGTTTTTTACAGTATTTTGAAACATTATATGACGTCTTTGCGTCTATATAGTGAAATATACATGATGAAACAAAATGAAATTTTTAGGTAACATACTTTGGATGTTTTTTGGAGGCTTAGTAACGGCAGTAGAATATGTTGTGGCCAGTTTGTTGTTGATGTGCACCATTGTTGGCATACCGTTTGGCATTGTTACACTTCGCATTGGACTCTATGTGCTTTGGCCATTCGGTTCAAAAGTTGTAGACAAACCATCGAGTGCGAACTACGGTTGCCTAAATCTTGTAATGAATATCATTTGGATTATTGCCGGTGGTTTGGTCATCTGGCTGACACATATTGCGTTGGGGCTGCTGCTCTGTCTCACTATTGTGGGCATACCCTTTGGCAGAAAGCAATTCTCCTTGGCCAGACTCGCCCTTGCGCCTTTCGGTAAGGAAGTCGTTTCAGAATAGTTATTTTATGTTTTCTCCATAACAAGTTCGGCCACCATCTTACGTTCGACATTGCCCACCTCGTATTTTTCTATCAGTGGCATATCCTTCTCGAATTGCCGCATGATATCGTCTACGCTTTTCAAAACATTTCCGGATGCGGCTACCGACTGCTTGATCAAGGTGATGCCCATGTCTACCCTACCTGCAAACCAATTACAATAGCCGGCATTGAGGTAGTCAGAGGCATTACATGCTTTGTTGGTTAAGATTTCCCGATAAAGGACATCTGCCTCGTCAAGGTTTTTGAGCCAGAGATGTCCCCATGCCAGGGCACGCTTCACGTTAAGGTCTCCCTCGTTCTCGTAGTTCAGTCGGAAGAGCACTTTCATCCCCTCATCGGCATTGTCGGAGTTGATTTGAGATATGGCACAGTTGAGTGCAATGCTGCGATTGTCAGCATGGCGATGAAGAAGCTGTTCGTAAAGTCGGGCTGCTTCGTTGTAATCCTCCGCATAGAAGCTGGCTTGAGCATAGTGCATCATGGCGCGTTCGTCGTCGGGATTCAGCTCACAAAGCCGAGCATAAATGGCCTGAGCCTGTAAGTATTTTTGTTCACGCATGTTGAGGATGCCTTCCATGCGCAGATCTTCAGCATTGTTGGTCTCCTTGTAAGTATAAAAAAGTTGTGACAGAGAGGAATACATCTTTTGCTTCAATAAGAGCTTCTGAATACGGCGAGCCTCTTTTCCCATCTGGTTTCGGAACACGTCGTTGACCATAAACAGGAACTGCTGGTTCTCGAAAGGATTCTCAAACATGTTGTGCGCATCGCACAGTGAGAAGAATCGATAGAGGTCTTGGAGGTACATCCGGCGGATGTAGCTTGGGTCTTGCGTGTTTAACTTTTCCTCGCCCATCCCCATCATGGCCACGTTGCCAGAGTTGAGCATTTCCTTGATGTTGGCCGGGAGATTACGGAACACACTTGACGTGCCCAGCACAAAACTGTATTTGTCGGAGTCGCAAAATGAACCGCTCCTCAAAATGGTGCTCACCATATTTGAATAGAGGAAGTCTGGAGCCAAATGCTGCAGTTGGGGGTGTTCGGGGAAGAATGGCATAAACCAGTTGTAAAGCGTGTAGAAGAAAGAGAAGCGCTTCATCTGCGAGAAGCCACTGAAATATATGTCTACACCCTGGTCGCGCATATCCATCATTTTGCGAATGCTGTTCTCCAACTCTTCCATCTTCTGATCGGCCGCATCGGGATTCAAGATGTCGTCTATAGAGTTCTCTTCTTTTTCCCTAATCTCGAACCCATTGATTTCAAAGTTCTGATTACGCAACAAATTGGGCATGATATCTTTTTGCAGCTTTTCGTTGTCGCGCTTGGCATTTCTGCAATACACCATTTGTATCTGCAATTCAAGAAGCTCCTCCCTTACGGCAGTTGTTTTCAGAAGATGCTGTATTTGTTCGCTTACCTGTGGGAACATAGATAGGCTAAGGCCACGAAGTGCCAATACCCACCCTACCATGGCACGCTGCCGAATACGTGTATTTTGTGCGTGTTCGTAGATATAAATCAGGGCAAGCACACGTTCCGGGTCGCCGGAAATCATAGCTCCCAACATAATTGCCGATACCATAAGCTGTGCATCGTTGGAATCAACAGTCGGGGAAGTCAGTGTCCGGGCCATACCCATGCCAACCTCGTGTGACCACTGATGGGACAAAAGCAATGAGTTGAAAACAGATTGAATGTATTGATGGTGGTCGGCATATAGACCCTTCAGCTTGGCAGGCCTGACGTTTTCCGGTTCGAGAGAGGCCATAGCCACATCAGAAACAAATGCCTCCAGCTTTCTTCCAGTCTCCTCCACGTCCAGTTTCACAACAGACTTTGCAGGTGTGTATCTAATGAACGTTGGGTCGTTTACTTTTCGGTAATCCAATTCTATGTCCCGAAGCAAAATATACAACTTACCCAGCAGCTTGTCGTAAAGTTCCTGTCGCTTGTCATCCTGATAGCCTTTCTTTAAGAAGATGCACATCAGCAGGTAATCACCCTCGATTTCTTCAAGCCTACTCCTCAGCGAATCGAATTGAAAGGTCGTCAGGAATGTACGTGTATTTGCTATGGCTTTGCCTAAATATCCAAGGTCTGCGATGCTCTTTTGAATGTGGCGAAGCTGTTGAAGTTGAGTTGTCCAGTCGGCTGGCTGTTGATTATTGTTCATAATGGAGAATAAGAAGAATAAAGAAAGTGATGGGCGAAAGTTTAGTTCCAATATCGCCTCGCGCGTGTCACGTCTTTCTCGCGCGGTACAGTGGCATGTTGAAAATGAAATTTTGGTAGAGCCTTTACAACTCTGTCATCTATATGCATGTATTTCTTGATGATGCTTTGATAATGTAATACCCCAAACTTGTTGATAGAATCGCACACATTGTTATATACTTTAATAAATGTGTCGAGCTGTGCCTGGCGTTTTTTTTGCGCCAAAGCCTTTTCCCTGAAAGCTATCACACCCAGGCGAATGTCCTTGTCTTGGCTATCCATGAGAACAAGATGCTTGAACAACCGTGCATGAGTGGCCTGTGGTTCAGCAAGTAACGCAGCGTCCATCTCGTTGTTCAGGAGCATTTTCAAGCGTATATTTACATCGTTGATCTGAACCCGATAAACATCAAACTTGGGTTTAGCACTGTCTATGGCGAGGTTGGTTAGGTAGTCGGTAGCCGAATAGCGGGTCATGGCTACCATCTTGTCTGACATTTGCTTGAGCTCCTTCACACGAGACAGACGGTTGGAAATGAACTGCCAATGGATGTTGGTGGCTGCCACATAGCGTAGTGGAGTGCCGCGTTTCCTAAGTCTTTCAGCTCGGATAAGGTCGGTTACAAATCCCTCAACGTGCCCACCTTCTATCAGGGTGTCGCCGTCTAACTGGGACATGCGCATGCGGAGACGCACATCTACCCCCTCTTTCTGGAACAGACTGTCCTCCATGGCAATGAACAATGGGAGACAATCCATTGTCGGTGTGGTGGCAATCTTCAGGGCTGCCGAGTCTTTGCGTGCCAGCTCCAAACGCTGCTTACGGGTGAGAGCCTGCTTCTGCTCGTACGATTGACCGCAAGCTGTAAAGGCAAGCGATATAACGAGCGATATGATGTATAATGATAGTCTTTTCATTTCATTGCAAAGTTAATAATTATATTTTGCAATTACTGAAAAAAAGATTACTTTTGCATAGGATTATCATTGCATTAAGGCTGTTTCTGAAAAATAAATTTGTCAAAACATAACCCACACGATGTGTCCCATTCCGACAGTGGTCTTTTTCAAAACCCGTCTTAAACATTCTAACTCCTCGAACAAATATGGCTAAAGACAAAACGATGTATGTTTGTAGTAATTGTGGATACGATTCGGCCAAATGGCTGGGCAAGTGTCCCTCGTGTGGCGAATGGTCATCATTTAAGGAAATAAAGGTTGCCGGGAAAACGAGTACTGGTACGGCCAAAAATGCGGCCATGACGCTTCGCCACGGCACCAAAAGTCCACATCTTCACCTTGGTTCCCAAAATAAGCCCTTGCACTTGCACGACATTTCCGCTAAGGATGAGCCACGTATCGACACTCACGATGCTGAATTCAATCGGGTTTTAGGTGGTGGCATCGTGCCGGGAAGCATCATTCTTTTGGGTGGTGAGCCTGGTATCGGCAAGTCCACCCTCACACTGCAAACAGTTCTTTCGATGTCTGAGCAACGCATCCTCTATGTGAGCGGTGAGGAAAGCGCACATCAAATCAAGATGCGGGCTGAGCGTCTGAATCCTATTAATCCCGACACAGTATTTGTATTGTGTGAGACTTCATTGGAAAACATTTTCGAACACGTTCAGGAAGTAAGACCTGAGCTGCTCGTTATCGACTCCATACAGACCATTTCCACCGAAACAGTAGACTCTTCGCCGGGAAGCATCACACAGGTACGCGAGTGTGCGGCCGCCCTACTCCGCTTTGCCAAGACCAGTGGTGTGCCTGTCATTCTCATCGGGCATATCAACAAGGAGGGGTCGTTGGCCGGCCCCAAAATATTGGAACATATTGTTGATACGGTGATTCAGTTTGAAGGAGATCAACATTATATGTACCGCATACTGCGCAGTATGAAGAACCGCTTTGGCAGCACATCGGAGCTTGGCATCTATGAGATGCGTCAAAACGGACTTCGCCAGGTTGCCAACCCATCGGAATTGCTGCTCACCGACGACCACGACGGATTGTCGGGCGTAGCTATTAGTTCGGCCATTGAGGGTGTACGCCCGTTCCTTGTCGAGACACAAGCACTCGTCTCGTCAGCGGCATACGGCACCCCTCAACGCTCGGCTACGGGTTTCGACCAGCGTCGGCTCAACATGCTGCTGGCTGTATTGGAAAAGCGGGTGGGTTTCAAGCTCATGCAGAAAGATGTCTTTCTTAATATTGCCGGAGGGTTACGAGTAACCGATATGGCTATGGATCTCAGCGTAATAGCTGCTGTTCTTTCGAGTAATGTAGACACACCCATCGAGTCGGACTGGTGTATGTGTGGCGAGGTAGGCTTGAGTGGTGAGGTGAGGCCCGTGAGCCGAGTGGAACAACGTATTGCCGAAGCCGAAAAACTCGGTTTTAATCACATCATCTTGCCTTCGCACAATGTGAAAAATATCAATGCCAAGAAATACAAAATAGAACTTCATCCCGTGAGGAAAGTGGAAGAAGCATTGAGATGTTTGTTTGGATAAGCATCTGGTCAAATCATCCCCAAGGGAAGAAATGATGATCCAACTGAAAATATTTTATGAACAAAAACAAGACAACCAAACATGTTTCCCGCTCATTGGAAGGGCTTAGGGAAACCCCTACTCCGATTACCCGTGATTCTATTATTATTGTTAGTGGCGGCATGGACTCCATCACCATGCTCTACGAATTTAGGAATCGCATAGCCTTAGGCCTTTCTTTCGACTATGGAAGCAATCACAATGCCAGGGAAATTCCCTTTGCGGAGTTGCATTGCAAACGATTGGACATTCCTCATATCACAATTTCTTTAGACTTTATGAGCAAGTATTCAAGTCGAGCTTGCTCGAAGGTGCCGACGCCATACCTGAGGGCGATTATGATGAGGTCAATATGCAGTCTACCGTGGTACCTTTTCGCAACGGCATCATGCTTAGCATTGCGGCAGGAATGGCCGAGAGTCATCACCTGAAATACATCATGATGGCCAACCACTCCGGTGACCACACTATCTATCCCGATTGCCGTCCGGAGTTTGTTCGTGCCATGTCGGAGGCTGTTAAAACCGGAACATTCCCCGGCATAGAAATTCTGGCTCCCTACACGGGCATTACCAAAGGTGACATCGCACGTCGCGGCAAGGAGCTGGGATTAGACTATACCGAAACCTGGAGCTGCTATAAAGGTGGTGACAGGCATTGCGGCAAATGTGGAACCTGCCTTGAACGCATCGAAGCACTCAAGAAAGCCGGCATAGAAGATCACACAGAATACGGCGATTAAGATAGTTCTCCTTAGCACTTCTCGTAAACGATTTTGCCATATCCGTATGACAAACAGGAAGCAAACGGGTGAAAAAACCATAATATCATATCGTGTTTTCCATGTTATCCCATAAAATGATTAACTTTGCAATATTATAGACAGATAATTTTCTAACTTTTAAATACAGATAAAATGACAATCGAACAATTTAACTTTGCCGGTAAGAAGGCTATCGTTCGCGTAGATTTTAACGTGCCATTGGATGAAAATGGCCATGTAACAGACGACACCCGTATTCGCGGTGCTCTTCCTACCTTGAAGAAAGTGCTTGCCGACGGTGGTGCTGTAATCATGATGAGCCACATGGGCAAGCCCAAGGGCAAGGTTAATGAGAAGTTGAGTTTGAGCCAGATTGT
>CAYVGR010000058.1:0-10887 GCA_964450065.1 uncultured Prevotella sp.
CTGTTGCACATCGGTCTGCAAGTACTGTTGCCGAAAGAATGCTATGTTGCACGGGGTATCCGGTTTGAGGATCTATGGTGTGTGCATACTTTTTACCATTCTTGTAATAGAAATTACGATAATTTCCACTGGTGGCCATAGCCTTATTGGTAACATTCAATATTGTTTGCAACTCCTGGTCTTGCTTGATAGAATCATCTACGGGCTTTGTCACGCCCACCTTCCATGGCAGTCTTTTTTCACTAAGACCGCTTGACACTATCTCTCCGCCAATTTCTACGATAAAATTCTTAATGCCCTCTTTTTTTAGGTAACTTGCCACAACATCCACACCGTAGCCTTTGGCTATGGCGGAGCAATCGAGCATAATGCGAGGATCTTGCTTGATGATGCGCCCTGACCTAAGTGTTACTTTCTCATAGCCCACCAAAGGCTTGAGAGAGTCGATAACTTGTTTGTCAGGAGCTACACCCTCCTTAAATCCAAATCCCCAAGCATTAACCATTGGAGCTACGGTGATATCAAAGGCACCATCGGTTTCCTTAGAAATTTGCTCAGCCATGTTGAACACATCTGTAAACATCTCATTCAACTCTACTGGCTTGTTTTGATTTACCTTCGATATCATGGAGTTCTTATTGAAGGTAGACAGTGCGTTGTCAACTTTCTGCATTTCGGCCTCAATATTTTCATGCAGGTTTTTATCATGTTGGTATGTTACATGATACACAGTTCCGAATATGAATCCCTCGTTGTGTTGATATGGTAGGTTCTGTTGCTGCCTAATGATGAGTATTGAGCCAATGATAAGCAGGGATAGGAACCCCACCTGCCATATACGTTTTCTATTATTTTTAATTTCCATACTTAAAATTCCAAGATAACATCGAATGTTCCTGCGAGGCGTGTTTTGCCTTGTTTGCCAAATCCCGGAACATACCATACATTTCCCAAATCGCCGCTGTCGTTTTTCAAACGTCGCTTATACCTGACGCTCCAACCTAAATGAAGCGGCCCCCATATCTTGGCATCGATACCTGCCAAAAGCTCTGCCCAATGCCAGTTGGCCTTGATATCATGCCCAACGAATGGAGTAGTTCCCCCGAAAACAGGATCTGTAATATCAGGATGCTCCACGTCAAACTTGAAAGACGTGTAGGCATATCGAAAACCTACATATACACGATATATGTCGTGCTTGTTCTTCATGATGTTGAAGTCGGCACCAATCTTGCCATAAGGAGCAGAGGTTTTATATGAGATCTGGGTGATAATATTGTCGTGATCGGCTTTGCCGACACCTAATTCGAATACGGGAAAATACTTGTCTTTGAAATTCACACGCACGCCCGCTTCATATTGCCCATAGTCAGACACAACTTTTTGCACTAATCCAACCATGTCGGCCTTGACCTGAAAACCACGAAAGAAAGGGATAGAGTCGTCTATTTGTTTTATACGCATCATCTCCTGAAGTTCCTTGCGGGACCGTTGGGCGTATATGTTGGGCAGCACGGCGAAGAGCAACAGGCTACAGACGATATTCCTTAAAGTAGATGTGGAAATGCTGTTGCGTAATATCATAGGTTACTTCTTTTTGATTGATAACTATGGAGTCGATCGCATTGCGTGTATGGCGTACTCCCGTGATGGTGTGGAAATAATTAAGACCACAATCTACAGATTCAAAATGCGGGTGATTTGTTTTTTCTATCCAAACCGTGTCTATAAGCGAGTTGGCTTGGAAGTAAAGCACATCTACATCCTGCCCATAGCTTACCGGTAAGAAAAAACTATCGGTGTTTACTTGTTTGTTAATCAAAATGGAGTCAAATCCATTTTGCTTTGTAGTGGATATGGTAAGCGTGTCGGGTAGTGTTGTAACCTTACCCATCAGTTTGTAATTGGTATATACAGTATTGTTGAGCGGACAGTCTACGCTCGAACATGATGCTATAATCGCTATGGTGAACAGCATGCAGGTATGAAGCCAGCTGTAGTTGATTTTTCGTTTCATATTCAACCTATTGTCTTCTCTATTTGGTAATCGTTGCGATTAGGGTTTTGCCGACTCAACAGGTCGCCGATGAAACCAGCCAGGAAAAATTGGGAACCTAATATCAATGCTGTCAGTGCGATGTAGAACGAAGCATGGTCGGCCAGCAAGTCTCCATAGCTCCCATTACTTAAGCTAATAACCTTATCTATTCCCAGCCAGCATAATGCCACAAATCCTATAAAGAAAATCAGGCTACCGATAAAGCCAAACACATGCATGGGCTTTTTTCCAAAATTCGTAAGGAACCAAAGCGTGAGCATATCGAGGTAACCGTTGAAAAATCTGTTGATTCCAAACTTCGAGGTCCCATATTTTCGGGCTTGGTGACGGACTACTTTTTCGACAATCTTATCATACCCTGCATTCTTAGCAAGATAAGGAATATATCGATGCATCTCTCCGTAGACTTCTATATTCTTGACAACATCGCGACGATAGGCTTTGAGTCCACAGTTGAAATCGTGCAGATTGTTGATGCCTGAAATTTTGCGGGCGGTAGCATTGAAAAGCTTGGTTGGTATTGTCTTTGTAAGCGGATCGTATCGCTTTTGCTTATACCCGGATACCAAATCATAGTTCTCTTCCATAATCATGCGGTAGAGTTCGGGTATTTCATCAGGCGAATCTTGCAAATCAGCATCCATTGTAATCACAACGTCACCCTGGGCCTTCTTAAAACCACAATAGAGCGCGGGACTCTTGCCATAGTTACGGCGGAATTTTATGCCCTTCACGCTCTCATCTTTCTTGGATAGTTCTTCAATAATATCCCATGAACCATCGGTAGACCCGTCATTTATGAAGATAATTTCGTATGAGAAGCGGTTTGCATCCATTACACGCTTAATCCATGCATGGAGTTCGGGCAGGGATTCAGCCTCATTAAAAAGAGGAACAACAACAGATATATCCATAATATAATAGATGTTTCTAATTTGATAATTGGGTGCGCTTCTTCTTGCAAAACCACGCGACTGGCAAGCTTAAAAGAATGCCTATCAGCAAGTTCTGCATCATGAATACGAAGACAATCTGTATGGGTGGCATCATGCCAATTACATCTACACCTTCTTTCATATATTGCAACGACTGCGTATCGGTCATTCCGCTGGCCTTGTATGCCTCCTGAAATGTAGCGATGTTGTCATTGAGCATAGACAACATGGCGCCATGATCAAAAAACCTGAAATAGAGATATTGGCTCACTGCAAAAATCAGGGAAGCATAAAAAAAAGTGTAACACGAAAAGGCTAAGCCACGCTTGAAAGAAATAGTGCCTTGAAGAGCTTTGTCCCGGAAACTGACAAGACGCCATCCTACAAAGAAAGGAGTAGACAGAGCCAGCAGACTTCCCCATGACGATGACGGTATCTGGACCATGAGCAGGAAACTTGCAACCCATAACAGAGCAAGAAACAAGCCTTCCTGGCGGGCAAAAGCCTTGACTTGTACAAGTGCAACAATATTAATCATATCGTGTGCAAAGTTACGCATTTTAATTTTAAAATGGAGTAGTACATGGCTCTACTTTCCCCAAATTATGTTAAATGTAAACAGGTTTTTCATTTTCCATTTCCGTTTTCACAGTTAAAGTGTTACCTTTGCAACCGCTTAAACACCTACGATAGGTGTGAACATGGGCAAGTCTCTTACGGTCAGCTCCCTCGGAATCCCCCAGGATGGGAACATAGCAAGGGTACTTGGTTGTAGCGACGCGATAAGAACCGCTTGCCCACCTGCCTCTTTAGCTCAGTTGGCCAGAGCACGTGATTTGTAATCTCGGGGTCGTTGGTTCGAATCCGACAAGAGGCTCAAAAAGATTCAATAGGTAAGTTAATATACAGGCAGACGTTGACCGAGAAAAGGGGAGCGTCTGCTTTTTTTGTTTTTTCGTTATTAAACAATACCTACGGGATAGGCAGGAGCAGATCCCGACTTGTTTACCATCAAAAATGGCAAGATGCAGTAATATAAAATTAAGTTACCAAAAATTGATGATTGTTTTTGGAGCATCCAGAGAAAAATGCGCCATGTTTTGAACATAATTATTGGCTTAAAAAACAAGAAAATTTCCGTAGCGTTGTGTTTAAGCTTTTATCACGGCACGTTTCGGGCTTCAAGGCCTGGTAAATGAGCTTTCAACGCACTACGATTTGGGCTTCATCGCGCTGCCATTCGATATTCAATCGTGTGTGATAAAATTGATGCCGTAACGATACTCTTGACAAATGTCTGATTATTAGCCTGTTGTAAACTGTTGTAAATTTCACGAATTTCGGGCCCAATCCTTTTTGTTTTTGAATACGCGAAGCAGTAAAGGGTGTTTGTAAATAAAAATACGGGTGCCTGGTACTTTGAAATGTGCTTGGAAACACATTATATGCCCAATACTTTCCCAATTCAATTCTTTTTGCTACATTTGCCATTGAATATAAATCGAAAACGTCAGCAATTTGTGAAACAGCGTAGAACCTCACTTAAGGATTTGGCTACGGAACTTGGTGTGAGCATTGCCACCGTTTCGCGTGCACTTCATGGCAGTCATGAGGTGAGCAAGCAAATGCAGCAAAAAGTGAAGGCTTTGGCAATAAAAAGAAACTACAGACCAAACCCTTTTGCACAGAGCCTGCGCAAGGAAGCTCCACACATCATTGGGGTTATTGTACCTAACTTGGTTACTCACTACTTTGCATCGGTGCTCGATGGTATAGAAGATTGTGCAACGCGCAATGGCTATTCTGTAATTTCGGCCAACAGTCACGAAAGCCACGAACTGGAAGTGAAAGCTATCGACAACTTCTACTCCATGCATGTAGATGGCATTATTAGCTGCTTGGCACAAGATACTACAGATTATACGCATTACGAGCAATTAGCCAAAATTGATATGCCTTTGGTGTTCTTTGGCCGCACTTGTCTGCCGGAGCTTTTCTCACAAGTGGTGGCCAATGGTGATGAGGCTGCCTATAATGCAACAAAGCATTTGTTGGAAATGGGAGCCAAGCGTGTGGCTTTCATCGGAGGGCCTAATCACTTGGACATGGTGATACGTCGCAAACATGGATATTTGCAAGCTTTACGAGATGCCCGCATACCTATCGACCGCTCTTTGGTGGCGTGCGATAAAATCGACTTCGATATCGCTCGCAAGGCAACCATTGCCCTGCTGCAAAGTGATAACCGACCAGACGCCATTTTAGCCTTCAATGACATCATAACGTACGCAGCTTTTGATGCCATCAAGAGCCAGAACTTGCATATACCAAACGATGTTGCTATAATAGGCTTTACCGATGGGGACAACTCTGCATTTGTGACTCCACGTCTTTCTGCCATAAAGGATCAGGCTCACGAGCAAGGATTTACGGCATGCGAGCTGTTGATTAGGCGGATAGAGGGCGACAGAAAGATTTACAAGAAAATTGTTCCCATGATTCTAAAGTTCAGGGAGAGCAGCGAAATAAAAAGGAGCTGATAACAGAAGAGAATTAATCTTTATAAATAGGCTGCTCCGGGGCCTGCTATCAATAGAACAAGTAGTCGGAGATGCGAGTATCTCGTTCGCGGACTGAGGTGACAAACTAAAAGCATTGTTAGCTTTTTACTTGCACATTGAAATAATATTCGAAATTTTATACTACATTTTGTTGGCATTATAAATAAAAACTGTACCTTTGCATAAAGAATATATAGTTTGTTATGAAGCATAAGTTGAGAAGTGCAGTCTGCACCGAAGGAAGACGTATGGCGGGAGCCCGTTCTCTTTGGGTGGCAGCAGGTATGAAACATGAGCAATTTGGCAAGCCTGTTATTGCTATTGTCAACTCTTTCACACAGTTTGTGCCTGGGCACACGCACTTACACGAAATAGGTCAGATTGTTAAGCAAGAAATTGAGCAAGCAGGTTGCTATGCTGCCGAATTTAACACTATAGCTATAGACGATGGTATTGCCATGGGGCATGACGGCATGCTCTATTCGTTACCTTCACGTGATATCATTGCCGACTCTGTGGAATATATGGTCAATGCCCACAAGGCCGATGCCATGATTTGCATCTCTAATTGTGACAAAGTAACGCCTGGCATGCTCATGGCAGCCATGCGCTTGAATATCCCTACAGTGTTCTGTTCGGGTGGCCCGATGGAGGCAGGGCGCTGGCATGGTGAGAATGCCGACCTGATTACGGCCATGGTTAAGGGTGCAGACCCAGAGGTGAGTGATGAGGAATTGCAGAAGATAGAAGAGTCGGCCTGCCCCGGTTGTGGTAGCTGTTCGGGCATGTTTACGGCCAACTCCATGAACTCATTGACAGAAGCCATTGGGTTGTCACTGCCTGGAAACGGAACCATTTTAGCTACGCATACTAACCGTATAGAGCTATTCAAACAGGCTGCCAGACAGATTGTAAAAAATGCCATGGTTTATTATGAAGATGGTGATGATAGTGTGTTGCCACGCAATATTGCCACGCGCGATGCGTTCATGAATGCCATGTCGCTCGATATTGCCATGGGTGGCAGCACCAATACCATACTTCATCTCCTGGCTGTGGCTCAGGAGGGCGAGGTAAACTTCACCATGAAAGATATAGACCAACTGAGTCGAAAAGTACCTTGCCTGTGTATGTTGTCTCCCAATACGCAGAAATATTCTGTACAGGAATGCAACCGAGCCGGAGGTATATTGGGAATCCTGGGCGAATTGAACAAGGGAGGTCTGATAGTTGATAACGTGAAGCGGGTAGATGGTATGACCGTGGGCGAAGCTATTGCTAAATATGATATTACTAAACCGGACATTTCACCAGAAGCCGACTGCATATATCATAGTGCTCCGGGACATCGGTTCTCTACGAAGATGGGCAGCCAGAAAGAGCGATGGTCTTCTTTGGATACAGATAGGAAGAATGGATGCGTTCGGTCGCTGGAACATGCCTACACCAAGGACGGCGGACTGGCTGTGTTGTTTGGCAATATTGCACAAGACGGATGTGTGGTCAAGACGGCCGGAGTAGACAAGAGCCTATGGCACTTCTCAGGACCTGCCGTGGTGTTCGATTCCCAAGAGGATGCCTGCGAGGGAATTCTTGGTGGAAAGGTTAAAAGTGGTGACTGCGTGGTCATTACCCACGAAGGTCCTAAGGGAGGGCCGGGCATGCAAGAGATGCTTTATCCCACATCTTATATTAAGAGCCGCCACCTTGGTAAGGAGTGCGCGCTCATAACGGATGGACGATTCTCCGGTGGAACCAGTGGATTGAGCATTGGTCATATTTCGCCAGAGGCAGCATCAGGTGGAAACATTGGTAAGATCAAGGATGGTGACATCATAGAGATAGATATTCCCAATCGTAGCATATGTGTGAAGCTCAGCGATGAGGAACTTGCTGCACGAACACAACAGCCTTTGATGCGTAACCGCATGGTAAGCAAGGCTTTAAGGGCATACGCACAAAGTGTAAGTTCAGCCGATAAGGGTGGAGTTAGAATTATAACATGATCATTACCCCAAGGGTTTAATATTGTTAGAGTAATGAATAGTAGGAAGAGAGAAGAGCATGTTTCTCAAAATGCCCGTCAGAGCCGGGAGCCGGAAGCACCATGGACGGGCATTCAGATAGGAGAGGAGTGCACAGGCGCAGAGATATTAATGCGCGCCTTGTATCAGGAAAATGTAAATACGATCTTTGGATATCCAGGTGGAGCCATTATTCCCGTATTCGACAGACTGTATACCTATACCCACAAACGTGATCCATGGTTTCGTCATATATTGGTGCGCCACGAACAGGCAGCAGCCCACGCGGCCGAAGGATATGCACGTGTAAGTGGGGAAGTGGGAGTGGCCTTGGTGACATCAGGACCCGGTGCCACCAACACCCTGACCGGAGTAGCCAATGCAATGATGGACTCTGTACCCATTGTGGTGATTGCCGGACAGGTTGGTATTCAGGACTTGGGAACCGATGCGTTTCAAGAAGTAGACCTTGTTGGCATCACTCAACCCATTACCAAGTGGAGTTATCAGATACGACATCCTGAGGATGTGGCTTGGGCGGTGAACCGTGCGTTTTATATTGCCCGAAGCGGGCGTCCCGGTCCCGTGGTGCTTGATTTTGCCAAGAATGCACAGGTGAGCAAAGCCAAGTGGATGCCAGGCAAAGCAAATGCCGTGCGTTCGTATTTGCCTTATCCACAAATAAGCCAGGAAACCGTAGCGGCGGCAGCCGAATTGATCAATAATGCCAAGAAACCCATGGCTCTTGTAGGGCATGGGGTGGAAATCGCCAATGCTCAGAAGGAGTTGACAGACTTTATTGAGAAAGCCAATATCCCTGCTGCCCGCACATTACTTGGATTGTCGGCATTGCCCACAGACCATGAGTTGAATATGGGCATGCTGGGTATGCATGGAAACTATGCACCTAATGTGAAGCAGCAGGAGGCTGATGTGATCATTGCAGTTGGCATGCGTTTTTCTGATCGTGACACCGGACGGCTATCCGATTACGCCAAGCAGGCAAAGGTTATTCATTTGGATATTGATGCCGCAGAGATCAACAAGAATGTCAAAGCAGATGTAGCCGTGTTGGGCAACTGCAAGGAAAGTTTGCCAGCCATTACAGCACTGCTGCAGAAAACCGATCATAGCGAATGGATAAAATCGTTTGCCCCGCTCTATGAAGAAGAGAAACGAGAGGTAATCGACAGTGCAACACGTCCGGAATCCGGACCTTTGCTGATGGGCGAGGTGGTGAGAGCCGTGACCAATGCAGTAGGTGCAGATGGCATATTAGTGAATGATGTGGGGCTGAATCAGATGATTTCAAGCCGATATTTCAATTATATAAAAAAACGTAGTATTGTTACCAGCGGTGGTTTGGGAACCATGGGGTTTGCTCTCCCCGCAGCCATTGGTGCTGCTTTCGGAGCTCCCGATCGCACGATATGCTGCTTTATGGGCGATGGAGGTTTCCAGATGTCCATTCAAGAACTGGGCACCATCATGGAGCAACAGACCCCTGTCAAGATGATTCTGATGAATAATAATTATTTAGGCAATGTGCGTCAATGGCAGGATTTGATGTTTGATCACCGTCACTCCTTCACCCGTATGCTTAATCCCAGATACGATGCTATTGCCAAGGGATATGGAATACCATACGATGTGGCGATTAACCGTGAGGATCTTAAAGACAAGATAGCAGAAATGCTGACCACCGACGGCCCTTATATTCTGGAATGTGCCGTGATGGAGGAGGAGAATGTGGTACCCATGATAACTCCCGGGAGTGCCGTGGACGAAATGAAGTTGCATTTGGATATTTAAGAAATGGAGCAGAAGTTTTATACCTTATTAGTATATAGTGAGAACGTAGCTGGCGTGCTGAATCAGGTTACAGCCGTGTTTACACGTCGCCAGATGAATATCGAAAGTCTGAATGTATCGGCATCGAGCATTGAGGGTATACACAAATATACCATAACGTGTTGGAGTATGCCCGATGAGATTGAGAAAATTACAAAGCAAATAGAGAAAAAGATAGATGTTATCAAGGCTAACTACTATACAGATGACGAGTTGTTTATTCATGAAGTTGCCTTGTATAAAATCTCTACGCTGGCACTTTTGGATAATCCGGAAATATCACGAACCATACGCAGGCACGATGCGCGTATGATGGAGGTGAACCCTACTTATTCCACTGTGTTGCTCACCGGTCTGACAGAAGACATTGCCGACTTGTACGATCAGCTGAGTGCTTATAACTGTCTGTTGCAATATTCGCGTTCCGGACGCATCGCCGTAACACGAAGCTTTGAGGAGCCAATAACTGATTTCCTCAATGGGCAAGAGAAAACCATGGTGTAAAATAATGGCAAGCAACACAGAGAAGATTGAAATGCTGCCTAAGGTAGGGCACTACGATTTTATCGCGGAACCTTTTCACTGCGACTTTCAGAGTCGCATATTCATGGGGCATATGGGAAATGCAATGCTCAATGCAGCCGATTTTCATAGCAACGAGCGCGGCTATGGCATGCATTACCTTAATACCATTAACAAAACCTGGGTGCTGTCCAGGCTGGCTATCGAAATGAGAGACATGCCTAAAGCGTATGACAAATTCTCGATAGACACTTGGGTGGAGGGTGCCATGAAGTTTTTCACAAGCCGAAACTTTGCCGTCGCAAACCACGATGGTAGTCATGTTTATGGGTATGGACGTAGTATTTGGGCATTGATCGACACCGAAACACGTCAGCCTGTAGACCTCCTGAATATTCACAATGGCCTGATATTAGACTATATAGAGGCCGAGAAGAAATGCCCTATTGACAATCCGGGACGGGTAAAGATGAATAAAGACGCAGAGCCAGTGCGCAGCATTAATACCTATTATAATGACGTGGATATGAATGGGCATATTAATTCTATTAAATACATAGAGCACATACTCGACCTTTTCAGTCTTGAATGGCATCGTTCTCATATTCTCAAGAGATTTGACATAGCTTATGTTGCAGAGAGCTATCAAGGTGATAAGCTTAATTTCTATAAGCAACATATAGACGAAAATGAGTGTTGTGTTAGAGTGACAAAAGAAAAGGAAGAAGAGGTCGAAGTTGTAAGATGTTCGATTAAGTTTTTAAATAGATGAAAGATTATTTGTCCGTTTTCTATTATTTTGTTACCTTTGTTGTCGAAAAATAAACAAAATAGATTATTTCAAATCCCAAAACAGATATTTAACATTATAAATACATAAAGATTATGGCAGAGATGAATTTTGGTGGTGTGATGGAAACCGTTATCACCAACAA
>CAYVGR010000059.1:0-10642 GCA_964450065.1 uncultured Prevotella sp.
TCCATGTTGTCGGCAAGTGTGTGCCAGGTAGGGCCGAATGAGCTTTGGGGACAATCCGGATAATAGGGAATGACGTCGATGCACGGTATCTTGGCTATCTGGTTCACGGGAATGTGGTCGTCGGTGACCATGCCGCCTGTGGTTTTAGGGAAGTAGGAGCCGTAGCCGGCCTGTCGGGCAGCACGCCATACTTTCTTCACAACCTCCGGAGCATATTGCGTCGACATTCCCTCCTGATAGAATCGGGCACCTTGCCCACCCACCATGTCGAGCAGGATGCCATAGCGTGGTGCGAAACCCTGTGGTAGATTTGAGGCGAAATAGTGAGACCCCAAGGCCCAGGAGTTGCCGTCATCTTGTACGTTTGCCCACTGCGGTATGCCCCAATCTTCAGCATCAAAGCATACGAAGTCTATTCCAAGGTCAGGCGACAGTTGATGATTATCGGTGGTTGGCTGTTGGCTGTTGGTTGCTGTTTGTTGCGAAAGCAGCCTGGCCAGTTCGATCATCACGGCCACTCCGCTTGCTGCATCGTTGGCAGCGAGTATGGGTTTACGCCAGTTGGCCGAGTCGGGGTCGTTGTCTGCCCACGGTCTTGTGTCCCAATGTGCACAGAACATGATACGTGTGGTGGCCTCCGGATTATGGCTCGCTATGATGTTTGTAGCTTTCAGGGTAGTGCCATCATAGCCTTTTAGATCGGCCTTTTGAAGTTCCACCTTGCAGCCATACTGTTTAAACTTGTCTACAATCCAGTCCAAGCATTTCTCGTGCCCGATGGTGTTCATGGCCCGTGGCCCGAAATCGCATTGGGCTTGGGTGAATGTAAAGGCTGAGTCGGCATTGAATTCGGGGCCTACGGGAGCTGTTTTCTCCAATTCTTCTGCGTTTTCGAGCTCATCGGTAGAAGCCGAATGGCTTGGCCAAATGGCAAAGCCAAGGACTGCTGCCGCACATATAATTCCAATCACGATGATGTATTTTTTCTTTGAAGATTTCATTTTTACGGGATATTAATGTGTTTTACTGGCTTGTACTGTCGACATGACGCGTAGCCAGTTGCCTCCCCATATCTTGGCAATATCTTGCTCGCTGTACTTGCGCCGCATGAGATGCAACGTGAAGTTGATGAGCTCTGAAGCATCCGCACACCCTCGAACGGTGCCGTCGCCATCGAAATCGGTACCAATGCCCACATGATCGATGCCCATGATGCTGATGGCATGCTCCAGATGGTCGATGGCATCCATGACGGTTGCTTCGCCTTGTTTGCGCAAAAAACCGTGATAAAGCGTTATCTGCATCACCCCACCTTTATGCGCCAAAGCTCGCATTTGGTCGTCAGTGAGGTTGCGTGGTACGTCACAAAGCGCACGGGCGTTGCTGTGGGAGCATACGATAGGTGTGCGGCTGATGTCCAACGCGTCATAAAACGACTTCTCTGCAGCATGGCTCAGGTCTACCATGATGCCCTCATCGTTCATTCGATGAATCACTTTTTCGCCAAACTGAGATACGCCGTGGTGTGTATTTTCGCCTCGGGCACTGTCGCAAATGTCGTTGTCGCCGTTGTGACAGAGCGTTATATAAACCACTCCTCGCTGTGCAAAGTGCTGCACAAGGGATAGGTCACCATTGAGAGCAAGTCCGTTCTCGATGCCAAACATGATACTCTTGCGTCCTTTGCACTTGTTTTCATAGAGGTCGGCGGGGGTACGGGCAATGCTGATATAGGATTTATTTTTATCTACAATCTCCTCCAGTTTGTCGAAAATCAGGTCGGCATATTCAGTGGGCGACAGCCGGGTGGAGATATTTTTGAGATGAGGATTATGCTTAATGATGCCTCTGATATCCACTTTTTGGGAAAACTGCTCACCCTTTTTGGGCTGTGGCAAATATGCCACCATGGCAACGGCATCTTGCCTACCCTCGTGCATCTTGTGAAGGTCGTAGAGTATTCGCGGGTCGCGATGATCGAATTTCACGCCTTGTGGAAAAAGCATCGGGGTGTCGCAATGGCTGTCGAATGTAAGGATTCGGCCGTGAAGTTGCTTGGCTGTATAGAAGTTGTGAGCCTGTGTAACGAGCCATTCGAACAACTTCCGACCTTCTTCGTCCAGCCATTCGGGATGCCACTGTACGCCCATAATAGGCTTGAACTCGCTGCTTTCCATGGCTTCGATGATGCCGTCGGGTGCGGTAGCGGCTACACGGAATCTACTTCCTGGGTCGCTCACGGCCTGATGATGGAAGGAATTGACGGCAATGGCTGTTCTTTTGGTGTTTTCTTCCATAGCCCCTACCCTACTATCCCTGCGAACAGAGGGAGTAGCGATGCCGTAGATTTCGGCAAGATAAGATTCGGGAATAATGTTAATGGTATGCGTAGGCTCGCTCCTATCAGCATCCTGCGAGTGCTTGATACGGATGCTGGAACTCCCTTTCCCAGCGGATCGGTCTGGGGCTAATGAGTTGAAGACTGCCGAATGCCCTATATCCTGTGCCACCTTTCCGCCCAATGCCATCGCCAATGTTTGCATGCCCCGGCAAATTCCGAGTATAGGAATCTGGCGGTTATAGGCTAGTTTGGTGATGAGCAGTTCGGGCAGGTCGCGCGTGGAATTAATATTGTGGAGTTCGGGAACAGGTTCTTCCCCACTCCATAGAGGGTTGAAATCGCCACCTCCGGTCAGCAACAGGCCGTCGATATGGTCGAGTGTGTTGATGATCGTTGCCTTGTCAGCCACCGGTGGGATGATGACGGGAGTGCCTCCTGCCTTTACCACTTGCATATAATAGCGGTCGCGAAGTGTGGCATCGCCGTTGGTATAATTAGCGGTAATGCCGATTATTGGTTGGTGTCCGGTCGGCGGAAATGTTGCATAATATTCTTTTAGGTGCGACTCGATATCAAAAGGATTCATTTTATTCGCAAGTAATGGGAATCTCTCGCTTCACACTTTGTTCCAAGGAGATAAGTGTTTCGGTGGAAACCACACCAGGTATAGTCTGGAGTTTGTTGTTCAGCAGATCCATGAGCTCTTCGTTGTCTCGTGCAAATGCCTTGAGTAGCATGGTATAAGGTCCGGTGGTGAAGTGACATTCCACAATTTCCGGGATGTCCGCAATGCGCTTGACCACCTCTTTATACATTGAACCGCGCTCTAAGTTCAGCCCAACATATGTACAGGTTCTATAACCAAGGCTCTTCGGATTGACATTGAAGCCACTGCCAGTAATTACTCCAGCCTCCGTCAGCCTTTGCACACGTTGGTGAATAGCAGCACGTGACACATCACATTCGGCAGCCACATCCTTGAAGGGAATACGTGCGTTAGTAGAGAGAATCGATAGAATTTTCCTATCTAAGTTATCTACTTTTTCCATATTAATTCTTTAACATTTTGTTGATTTAATGGTAGCAAAAATAAATAAATTATGTGACACAGACAACAAAATGCACGAATATTTTGCTATATTCGTGCATTTTGTAATATTAGGAAAGTGGTTTTGGCCTATATGCCGTATGATGGCTTTGGCATAATAAATTCAAGCGTTCCGCACACTTTATTTATTTGTGTTATCAGAGGGGGTATCCGTAGCTTCTATATTCACCAACTCCACGGTGAAAATCAGGGTGGAGTATGGTTTGATTTGTCCTGCTTCCTGCGATCCGTAGCCCAATTCCTGTGGAATGTAAATCTCCCATTTGCTGCCCGTGTTCATGTTGGTCAAAGCCTCTGTCCACCCCTTGATAACCTGGTTGCATCGGAAACGGTCGGTCTTATTTCCGCCATGACGTGATGTAGCATCAAAAATGGTGCCGTCGATCATTTTTCCTTCGTATATCACCTCTACGGTTTGATCGGCTGTTGGCTTGGCGCCGGAGCCGGTTTTGAGCACTTTGTATTGCAATCCTGAGGGCATGACATTTACGCCAGGCTTGGTAGCATTATCCTTGAGCCATGCTTCGTTCTCTGCTTTGTAGGCTGCATTTTGGGCATCACGTATTTCTCTGCTTCTGGTCTCATAGAGCTGTCGTGCATCCTCAGCGTTGTAGATGGTGGTGTCTTCGTGCACACCGGCAAGAAAACCCTCATGGAAAATTGTTGCACGAAGGGAGTCGGCAGTGTTCTGCATTCCCTTGTTCATACCCGGAAAAATCTGGTTTTGGGCTTGGTTGGCAATCTGTGTGCCGGCCATATAGGCCGTATATGCGGGGTCGCCAGCCTTGGTTAGAGCTTCCTTATATCCTCTCACAAAATCGGCCATGTACGTGGTGTCTACGTGCAGTTGGCGTTGCAGATATTCCAGCAAACCCAGTGTGGCCGTGTAGCCGGCTGCGTAGCTCAGTGAGTCGGCACCTGATACCAGCACCAGGGGCTTGACAACCTCAGTATTTTCCTTTTTCTTGTTCTTGTCTTTTTTCTTTCCTGCCTGTGCTGTTGAGAAAGAAGCACCGGCAAGGAAAAGTATGGCAACGAATACAATCTTCTTCATTTTCAAATGGTTTAATGGTTTTATATGCAATAAAAACCCCTCCTTGTGGGATGTGAGAACCCAGGAGGAGGGATTGTTTAATATGTGGGGCGGTTGTTATTTGCCCACCTTAACAAGCTCTATCTTAAAGATAAGGGTGGAGAAAGGCTTGATATCACCAGCCTGACGCTCTTTGTAACCCAGATTTTGGGGGATATAAACTTCCCAAACAGAGCCTTCGGGCATGTGTGTCAGAGCCTCGGTCCAACCGGGTATAAACTGGTTGGGTTGTATGGTAACGGCCTTCTTGTCATCCTTGTATGTGCTTTCGAACACTTTGCCGTCAATGGTACGACCCTCGTAGTTTACGGTTACTGATGTGGTATCGGTAGGAATAGCGCCCTTGCCTTCCTTGATAACCTTATACTGCAAGCCTGATTCCAGGGTTACAACCCCAGGCTTTTTCTTGTTCTCTGCGAGGAATTTCTCTCCGGCTTCCTTGTTGGGGCCATACTCTTTCAGCATGGTTGCAGCCTTGATGGCTTCCATCTTGGTTTGTGCAATTTGGTTGGCGGCCTCAGGAGTGAAGATGCCCTTCTTTCCCGTTGCGCCGGTAATAAAACCAGCCAAGAGGTTTTTCAGGGAAATGGTCTTTGTAGAATCATTGCCGTAAACCTCATGGTTAATGCCTTTTACGAGCTGGGTGGAAAGCTGTTGGCCAATCTGAAGGCCTATGATATAAGCACCTTTCTTCTTGTCATCGCCTGCGTTGGCACCTTCATTAATACCTTTTACAAGTGCGTCTATATAGGTGGTGTCGATAACCTGTCCTTGCTGGATAGCCTGACGGAAATACTGCGATTGGCTCAATCCAATGGCATAGCTCATCGAGTCTACATCCGATTTCAGGTTAGCCTTAGGGGTTGACGAGTTGCCACAAGCACTAAATACTGCTGTAGCGATGGCCATTGCGGCCACAACTTTTAAACTTTTCATTTGTTTCATTTGGATTTATCTGTTTCTGTTTATTTCACTTTGATCAGCTCCACATCAAAAATAAGTGTTGCGTATGGAGGAATGGACTGCCCTGCGCCACGATCTCCGTATCCCAGTGTATAAGGGATGTAGAAGCGATATTTGCCACCCTCTTGCATCAGTTGTAGTCCCTCGGTCCATCCGGCTATCACTTGGTTGAGCCCAAATGTTGCTGTCTCGCCACGCTGATAGCTGCTGTCAAATATCTTTCCGTCGATGAGCTTGCCTTCGTAGTGGCATTCCACCTGGTCGGTGGCCTTGGGTTTCTTGCCATTGCCTTCGGCCAGCACCTCGTATTGAAGTCCTGAAGGCAATGTTGTCACGCCTTCCTTTTTGCTGTTTTCGACTAAAAAGTTTTCGCCGGCGGCTTTCATTTCCTTGGCCTGTGCTTCTGCTTTCTCCTGGAAGAAAGCCTGAACGGCAGTTTGTGCATCGCTATCGCTCAGCGCTGCCTTACCGGCAAACACGTCCTTGACAGCCTTTGCGAAGTCGTCGATATTTAGTTCTGTTGCATTCATCTGTTGGAGCTGGTGACCAATACTCATGCCCAATGCGTAACTTACTTTATCCATTTTTATCTGTTGTATTTAATATATAATGTGCAAAGATACTATTTTTAATCGTTTATGGTAGCATATTTGCTGAAAAAATACTATTTTTGTGTAATAATAACAAGTTGGGTTTTTGAATCACTGACGGTGTGATTTGCAAAACCCCACCTAAACGGAGGATTTACTATGAAAAAGAAAATTGTGTTTCTTACAGGTGCCGGCATGTCGGTAGAAAGTGGTTTTAAGACATTCCGCGGTAGCGATGGGTTGTGGGAGAACTATCCTGTGCAGCAGGTAGCTTCCCATGAGGGCTGGCTGGCCGACCCCACGCTGGTAACCAATTTCTATAACATGCTGCGCCGAAAGTTGTGGAATGCCCAGCCCAACGAGGGGCACAAACTCATTGCGGAGATGGAACACGACTATGACATATCTGTGCTGACACAGAATGTCGACGACCTGCACGAGCGTGCCGGTTCGTCCAAGGTGATTCATTTGCACGGGGAATTGAGTAAGGTTTGTTCATCTGACGATCCCTACAACAATCAGTATATCCAACAGTTAACGCCGGAATGCAATGACGTGGAACCTGGGACGAAGGCGGGAGACGGCTCTTTGTTGCGCCCCTTCATCGTGTTTTTCGGTGAGGCCGTGCCCATGCTCCAACCTGCAGCCTACGAAGCACGGCAGGCCGACGTGTTTGTTATCATCGGCACTTCGCTCAATGTCTATCCAGCGGCAGGGCTCGTGAGCTACACCAAGCCGGGCTGCCCGATATACCTTATCGACCCCAATTCCGTTTCCATGAGCTCTATGCCCAATCTCACCCACATCCAAAAGGGTGCGTCAGAGGGAATGAAAGAGTTGGTGCAGCTACTCAAGAAGTAGTGCCGGAGAAGTAAGGCGCAGATAGACGAATTATCGGGTATTCACCGCTTGCAGGGTGAATGAGGATATCGTATTGATGTCGAGGGCAGCAATATTGTTATTACAGCCACCAAACCTGTCATTGTTAATGTTTATGGTTTAGGTGGAACGTTGATGCGTAGTGTGAGGGCAAATGTTGGACAAACTATTGTAAACTCGCTACCAGTGGGTATATACCTTGTAGGCAACCGAAAGGTTGTGTTGAAATAATCCAACGATTCGGGGAAGCTGGTTGGCATGCAACGGCTTTCCTGTTTTTTTTTATCGTCACCTGGCGGTTTTGCTTGCTTGCCAATTACCTTCTTGCAGTTTGAAATACCATGTAAATATCTTGACAAAGGGTCGAAAATGCTTGGCGTATTTGAAAATGGAAAGGAGACGGCTCAAAATACGAGAAAAATGCGCATGTTTTGTAAAGTGTTGTCAATGAGGTGTTTGTGAAATTTTGGCATTTGTCTGTCGTTTTTATTGCTGTTAATATCCCTGCGATTGCTATCGAATGGCAGGACGATGAAGCTAGTTTCGCATGATGATTAGACTTCAACCGCCCTGCCATAAAGGCTTATTCGTGGTGCGTTTCAAATCTAATCGCAAAACTGTTACAATATTCTGCTGTTCCCTATGGGTTTTTGGTGGTCAAAAATGACCATTTTCTTTCCAGATTGCTAAAAAATCAATGCGCGATTATGGTGAAGTTTTCCTGACATAAAAACGATTGCAATGCCGACTTATGAAAGTTTCTACGACGTGTTATTCTCACTGTAGGACAGCATCGTTCGTTTGTTGGTGTTTCAAGACTGTTTCCAGATCGCAAGACGAGTATGTTGTTCCTCGGCTTTATAAGAGTACAAACCACGGGTTTTGGTGGCAGATTTCAGAGTCTTGCTACCATTTTGAAGACGATGCGTTTTTAAGCCTTGTTTTTGTAGTTTTCTTTTTATAAAACCATAAAAAGATGGCGCATTTATGGCAGTTTTATCTTTGTTCAGGCACCAAAATTATGTAATTTGATACAGCTCTTCCTCATTTTGCTGCGACAAATATGGAAGATGTTGATTGTATAGCAATATATTAGAAAAATATTACCTTAAAATTGCTATACATTTTATTATTAAATACTGTAATATAGATGTTTACGAATATAATTTAATTTGTATTACATAGAATAAACTTTACACTTTTTTGTCGCAGTTAGATATTATTCTGTATGCTCTACACCATTTTCATATTGTTTTGAACATGTTTTTTCGTTATAATGTCAGCTTATTGAAGACGTAGATTTGCACGTCAGTATAATGATGAGGTTGAAATAAGTGAAAATGCAGGGTATAGTCGAATATTGTGTATAAAATATGTATTAAAGTACGGGTGAAAGCAACATTGAAAGACACCACTGATGAGCAGGGGAGATAAACGTTGATTGCAGGAGTTTTCTTGGTGTGTGGTAGCAGTATGTTGAAAGCCTCTACCAAATAGTGTGCATACTGAGAAAAGCTCAGACGTGGGACATCTTATGTGAAACTATTTACCGTACAGAGGTGCAGTATTCGAGTGTTTTTTACGATAGTGTAATTAAAACCCAATAATGTTTTGGCTGTATTCTTGTAAAATAGTATATTTGCAAAAGTAATCTCCATGCCCATGATATGGCAAGTGGAGGGAATGTCCAAGAAGCAAATCGTTATGGCAAAACATCCGTTATGGCATGATGAATACTGGCTACTCCTCATGCAACTCTATCTCAAACGACCTCAGGGTGTGAAGCCCCTGTATAGCAGGAAACTTGTGAAACTTGCCCTGGAATTGCACATTGAGCCAGACTATCTCTATCGGCAGATGTTTAAGCTCAGACAAATCGACACGCCCCGCATGCAACAATTATGGGATACGTATGCCCACAGGCCAAGAAAACTGTCGCGTGCGATAGGCCTGCTGCGCGAAATGAAGGGTTTTGGTAATTTCGAGGAGTTTTATGCCGGGGTAGAGACGAGTGAGTCGTGGGAGAAAGACTTCAAGCCCATTGATGAGAGCAAGGGGGAAGAGTCGCTCTCGCCCGTGAAACTCATCATGATACTCGACCTTTATTTCAGGCTCATTCCGGACACGATGGTTCCGGAGACACCGGAAATCAAAGGGCTGGCCAAGAAAATTCGCTCCACCCCCGAGGAAATAGCCGAGGTGATGGAGGTGTTTCGATTTTGCGATCCTTTGTTTACCGGGAGCGACATCATGATACACCCGTTGCTTAATGCATGTATGCAAATATGGAGAAGATTTGGCAATGAGCCGCCCGAGACCCTGGCGGCACTTGTGGCACAGCTTAGAGAATATTGGAAATAGCAGCCCGGTGAGTGGCAAATGAAAATGGCACAGAAATTAATTCAAACCCAGACACAGCAGCAAGTTCAGAGGCAGCGCCTGTCGCAACAGCAGATGTTACAGGTGAAGCTGCTCGAGATGCCATTGGCTGAACTGGAGGAGAATATTCTCTCCGAACTCGATGACAATCCTGCGTTGGAGGAAAGGCGGGACGACTTGGACGGAATGGCTAAAGAGAGTGGGGAGAACGCTGGAGAGCTTTCCGGCTCGGAGGAAGAACTTTATGAGCGGAGAACAGAGCGTGAGGAACGTGAGGAAGCACTCAACAATGCCTTGGAAAGTTTGGGAAGTGACGACGAGCTGCCCTCGCCCGCCAGCTACATGCCCTCGCAGGGCAATCCGGATGCCGACTATGAGGAAATAGTATGGGGCGACACGAGGTCGTTCTACGATAAGCTGAAAGATCAGATGGGAGTGCTGGTGCTGACCGATGAACAGCGCAGCGTTATGGAATATCTCATCGGGTCGCTCGATGACGACGGGCTGTTGAGGAAGACGCTCGACAGCATATCAGACGAATTGGCCATCTACCAGAACATTGATGTGTCGGAGGAATATATCGAAGACGTGTTGCACAGGTTGCAGACATTCGACCCGCCCGGCATCGGTGCACGGTCGTTGCAGGAATGTTTGCTGCTCCAAATAGATCGGAGGAAGGACGGTAAGCTTAAGCAGCTGATGCACGAAGTGATAGATCGGTACTACGATGAGTTCACGAAGAAGCACTGGGGCAAGATAGCACAGTCGATGCAGCTTAGCCGTGAGCAGGCTGCCGTGGTGCATGCAGAGCTGCGCAAGCTCAACCCGAAACCGGGGGCATCGCTGGGAGAGACGCTGGGCAGGAACACGCAACAGATAACTCCTGACTTCCTGATAGACATAGACGAGGAGGGAAATGTAAGCTTTACGATCAATCGCGGTAGGATTCCGGAATTGAAGGTGTCGCCATCGTTCAGTGATATGGTGGAGACCTACAAGACCAACAAGCACCAGATGAACCGACAGGAGAAAGAGGCGCTGCTCTATGCCAAGCAGAAGGTGGATAAGGCACAAGGCTATATTGAGGCTGTGAGGCAGCGCCGACATACGCTTTACGTGACGATGAAGGCCATTATCAACTGGCAGAAGAAATTTTTCCAAGATGGGGACGAGGCCGATTTGAAGCCCATGATTCTGAAAGACATTGCCGAAAAGACCGGACTTGACATTTCGACCATATCGCGTGTGAGCAACATCAAGTATGCACAGACCCGATGGGGCACCTTTCC
>CAYVGR010000060.1:0-10512 GCA_964450065.1 uncultured Prevotella sp.
TGGCCAAGGGATTTTAAGTCCCTCGTGTCTACCAATTCCACCATTGCGGCATGGTATATATCATTAAGAGAGCGGCAAACGAGACTTGAACTCGCGACCCCGACCTTGGCAAGGTCGTGCTCTACCAACTGAGCTATTGCCGCAAAATGCATTGCAAAGATATTGTTAAATCCCCGAAATTCCAAGAGATTTACACAATTTAATAATTTAGAGGGCAGTGAAGGTTGTTTTGTTAAGGTTAGAGAGGGATTTTGGGCGGATTAAATGTTCAGTTTTCCGTAGGCACCAGTGGATGTTGCATAATATCGCGTGAGCTTCTTGCCGTCATCGCCTTTGCTCACAATGCCGCCATTGTTCATGTCGTATTGACGATGGCATGTGGCGCATGTGGCAATGCCAAACTCGCTGACCGAGAGTTTGTAGCTACGCACCGGAAGGGCGTTGATGTCGAAACAGTTGGGACATTCGCGGTCGTAGGCATAGAATGTGGTAGGAATTGATGTGCCGTAGCCCACGATAATGCCGTTGTTCATGCCCAAAACATTTCCTCGTTGTTCCTCTATGGCGGTCATATTGACTGTGCTCTTCAATCCCTGATTACTCGTAAACGTAAATCGTTTGCCCGATGCTGTGATAGTAACAAAGGCTCCCGAGTTGGGGGTCATGGCCGTGGCCAACGCAGGGTCGTTATGGAAGGAATTGTCAAAAAACAAGCGGCAGTAGTGTTTGCTATATAGTTCTTCGGTATCACCACAGCCGGAAAAGAGGGCGATGATACCGAGGAATATGATAAAAAGTCTTTTCATTGTGAAAGTCTTGAAGTGCCTGGGGATGACTATGTAAGCAACTTTTGCTCGGCACGGCGCACGCTTTCAAAGTTGAAATCGTTGAGTGCCTTATCCATCAGGGCTTGGATATGATCGTTGCATAGGTTGCCGATGGACCCCTCGTGAGTGTGGTGGATATGCTTGTTGGCCTTGAAAGTGCCGGCTTCAATTTCCAATCCCACCTGCTTGTAGGCATCTCGGAAAGGTGTTCCAGAAGCAGTGAGGTTGTTTACCTCCTCTACGGAGAAGATGGGGTCGTACATCGGGTTGTCCAAGATGTGCTCGTTCACCTCCATCTTGTTGATGATGTAGGCTGCCATCCGTAGGCAATCCTTCAACTCGTTGAATGCCGGGAGGAATATTTCCTTGATGATTTGCAGGTCGCGGAAATAGCCCACGGGCAGGTTGTTCATGATGAGCGTCACCTGTTGGGGCAGCGCCTGCAGTTTGTTGCTTTTGGCACGAATCAATTCGAAAACGTCAGGATTCTTCTTGTGGGGCATGATGCTTGAGCCGGTAGTACATTCCTTGGGCAGTTTTACGAAGTTGAAGTTCTGGCTATTGAACATGCAAGCATCGAAAGCCAACTTTGCCAGCGTGCCGGCCACCGTCGCCATGGCGAATGCCACGTTGCGTTCGGTCTTTCCACGACCCATTTGTGCATAGACCACATTATAATCCATAGAGTCAAACCCCAACAGTTCGGTGGTCATAGTCCTGTTCAGCGGGAACGACGACCCATAGCCGGCGGCCGAACCCAAGGGGTTGCGGTTGGCCATTCGATAGGCTGCCTGGAGGAAGAGCATATCGTCAACAAGGCTCTCTGCATATGCGCCAAACCATAGTCCGAAGCTCGACGGCATGGCGATTTGCAGGTGGGTGTAGCCTGGCATCAGCACATCTTTATACTGATTGCTTTTTTGAATCAACTCGTTAAAGAGCACATCTACACCCTCTACGATCTCCATGAGTTCGTGACGGATAAAAAGTTTGAGGTCCAGCAGTACCTGGTCGTTGCGCGAGCGCCCCGAATGAATTTTCTTGCCCATGTCTCCGAGCTTTCGAGTGAGCATCAGTTCCACCTGCGAATGTACGTCCTCCACGCCCTCTTCGATTACAAACCGTCCGTCTTCGCATGCTTTGTAGATGTTCTTCAGCTCGGCAAGGAGCTGTGTAAGCTCTTCTTTTTCAAGCAGCCCGATGCTTTGGAGCATGATGATATGAGCCATGGAGCCAAGTACATCGTATTTGGCGAGATAGAGATCCATCTCCCGATCGCAGCCCACGGTGAAGCGTTCGATTTCTGCGTTGACCTCGAAATTCTTTTCCCAAAGTTTGTTTGCCATTATCTCTCTTGTTTTATGATTTTATGAGAAAGGGCTTGGGAGCTCATTCCTCAAATGTCTCTCTTATTCGTAATGTATCATCTGCAGTGCATCTGCAATCTTTTCGATGCCTTCCTGCAACGGTTTCTTCACCATGCCGCTGATAAACGGATTCATGTCGGCCTTGATGGTGAGTTTCATCTTGCTCGTCGTCTCTGCAACGGGCAGTATCTGAATCCAGAAATTGAAGGGTAGCGGACTTTCCTGGGTGGCAAACTTAATCATCTTAGGTTCCTCGCGGTCCACAACAACCAGTTTTACAGCACCCATGGGGGTGGATACCGAGATGCTGTCGGCGTCGAAGACAAGGTTGTTTATCTTTCCCTCCGGCACTTTGTCCTTCACTTTCTCTATATTGCTGAGGTCGCTCAGCATGGCATAAACAGACTGCTGTGGGTAGTCGATCTGCCGTATTGTGCTTTCTATTGTTGTCATGATCATATATTTTACCTCTCCAAGCTCCTTCGGATGATAGAATGTTCAATACACAAGGACACTTCCTGTACTTATGAAAGGCTTTTGGCATGATACTTTATCATCTCTTCTCAGAGGGGCTTGGCGAGATGCTTACTTCTTCCAGTTTGCCGGATCCTCACGCCATACGTGCAGAGCCTCGATATCGCTTTCCTTGATATAACCGATTTCCTGTGCCAGCTGTACAAGGTGCTCGTAGTCGGAAAGAGTCACGAGTTTCACACCGGCATCATTGAAGGCTTGGGTTGCCACGGGGAATCCGTAGGTGAAACTGGCTACCATGCCCACCACTTCGAAGCCGGCCTGGCGCAGAGCCTCGACGGCTTTCAGCGAGCTGCCACCCGTGGAGATAAGGTCTTCCACAACCACTACCTTCGCGCCCTTGGGCAGTGTACCCTCGATGAGATTGCCCATGCCGTGGTCTTTCGGTTTCGACCGCACATAACAGAAGGGCAGAGCAAGCTGGTCGGCCACCAATGCGCCTTGGGCAATGGCACCTGTTGCCACTCCGGCAACGGCTGTGGCTTCGGGGAAATGGTCGAGGACGGCATGGGTAAGTCCCTGTTTGACAAAGTTGCGCAGGTCGGGATACGACAGTGCCTTGCGGTTATCGCAATAGATAGGAGAATGCCACCCCGATGCCCATGTGAAGGGATCGTTGGGTTGTAGCTTGATGGCTTCGATGTCGAGCAGCCGTTTGGCAAAAGCCTTCTTGAAGTTGTCCATATTGTTGTTCGTTTAATTTTTGAATTTACAATGGTATAGAAATGCAGGGATTGCTGAGTTTCCACTCTTCCCGTACAAAGTTAGCGCAAAATCGTGAATAAGCAAAGAAAACATATCTTTTATCTCCTCGGATCTACAAAAGCAATGGCTGCCACGCTGATTCTCACACCATCAGCTTGCTCCAACTGTTTGGCGCATGCGCAAACGGTGGCTCCTGTAGTTACAATGTCGTCTACGAGGAGGATATGAGCGTTTTTTATTTTGTCACCGTTGATAAGCAAAAAAGCGTTTTCTACATTTTCATTGCGTTCCCACCGTCCTTTTCGCGTTTGGCTTCCACGGTATATTTTTCGTTCCAGCACATCGGTAAGAACGGGCTTGCCGCATATTTCAGCCATACCCTTGGCAATGAGTTCACTTTGGTTGTATCCCCGTTCGCGCTGCCTGTCGCTGCTCAGGGGGACGGGAATAATGAAGTCTACGTCTTCAAAAAAGTGTGCGTCTTCTATGTCTGTCGCCATTGTTCTGCCCAATGTAGTACCGATTTCCGGGCAGTGGAAGTATTTAAGCTTGTAGATGGGGTATGAGGCCTGCGAACCTCCTTGATGATATATCCAGGCCACGGCTTTTTCGATATGTTTCACCCGCCCCCAAAATGTCTTGGCCATCTCGTTCTCATAAAGATTAGCGAGGTGGTCGGTGCGTGGCAAATGCAGGTTGCAGCTTATGCAGACATCCTTTTCCTCGGGTGCCAGGCGTGTGCCGCAGATGCAGCAAGCGCGTGGGGCGATGAGGTCGAAGACCCGTTGTAGGAAACCAACTCTCATTCTATGGTTCTTCTATATCTTCTGCCTCATCAATACACTGGCGTATCAGCCGTATTTCAAACCCCCGCCCCATGGCAAACTTGATAAGCTTCATGCTTCGCTCATAGTCGTTTTTGGCCTTGATAGTGGGCCATTTGGCCTTGAGCAATGGACGCAGGGCGGCGAGATAGT
Source organism: uncultured Prevotella sp. (assembly GCA_964450065.1). Taxonomy (GTDB): domain Bacteria; phylum Bacteroidota; class Bacteroidia; order Bacteroidales; family Bacteroidaceae; genus Prevotella. Next base: position 4,411 of record CAYVGR010000060.1, read on the forward strand.
CTTCGTCGGGCACGTCATCCAATATGGGCTCTGAAACGTCCGAGGGGATTTGTTTTGTCCATAATGCCTGTTCAATTTTCCGTCGTCCCCACTTGTTGTATTTCACCTTGTCGTTGACAAAGGCGCGACAAAAGCGTGAATTGTCCACAAATTGATACTCTACCAAATAGTCGATATTTCGTTGCCGGGCATCATCATCGAGTCCCCATTTCCTCATTTTGTCGTCAAGATCGCCCGTGCAAAGCTCTTTTTTCGAACAGAGCCCTGCAAGCTTGGAGAGTGCCTTTTCTTCTGAAATTATCATGGTCTTAATTGTGAATTAAAAGTTGAGAATGAGTATTTGTGCCATGTTCGCCGAGAAATTGAGAAATCGCTTGTCATGTGTTGAACGAGGTAAAGGCACGAAAGAATGTTGTGTTATGCAGAGATGCGGATTGAAGACCGATGCCATGAAAGTTAAAACTCCACCCTGCATTGACAAAACCGCACCTTTCCGAAAGCGTCCTCGGTAAGCTTTATTTCCTTGAATCCACCTTTCGTGAGCATTTCCTGCAATTCCATGGCATAGAGGGAATTGATTTCAAAGAAGAGCTTTCCCCCTTCCTTTAATGCCTGCCCTGCGTAGGCGGCGATGGCGCGATAGAATATCAATGGGTCGTCGTTGGGCACGAAGAGTGCAAGTTCCGGCTCATTGTCAAGTACGTTCCGGTTCATGCCCTTGCGCTCGTGGCTGGTGATGTATGGCGGATTCGATACGATGATGTCCCATTTGGCATCATCTTCGGGGGCACCAAGCGCATCTTGCAGCTGTAGGTTCACTGTGGCTCCCAAAGCTTTGGCATTGCCGCGTGCGACGAGTAGGGCATCGGGCGACACATCCCAGGCCGTGATTTCAGCGTTGTGCAGGTCGAGGGCCAGTGTCACGGCAATACATCCGCTTCCCGTGCCCACGTCGAGCACCTGCAAGGGCACGGGCGGTTGCAGGGCGCAGTAAGGCTTGTTGTATTCCGAGACAACCATTCGGCATAGCTCTTCGGTTTCCGGACGCGGTATCAATATGCCCTTTTCCACATGGAACACACGTCCGCAGAAATCGGCTTGTCCCAATACATATTGCACCGGTTCACCCTCTTGGAGTCGTGTCATCATAACTGCCAGTCGCTCCTTGTCCGGATTGGGTAGCTCGTCTGCCCTGCCGCACACAATGTCGGCCATGGTCAGCCCAAAACCTTGGTCGAGCAATAGCCTCACCACGGCTTTGGCCTCGCCGTCATCGTAGATGGGCAATAGGGAGTGCCAAAGGCGGGAATATGTGTCCTGATGGTTTGTTGTCATCATCCAATCGTTTGTTTTCTGCCGGGAAATCACGAGGAGTAGAGTTGTTACTCCTATATGGGCAAAATTAAAAAAAATAACCGAACCAAGCAAGTGGCAGTGTGAGAAAAGAAAGATAATGGTAGGGTTGCTCCTTCAAATACGTACTTTTTTGATACTTTCAGGGGTGATAATTTGTACGTTTTTGCTCAATCATTCTGCAAAATACTTGCAAATTCTGCAAGAACTTGCAAGTATTTTGTGTTAAAAACGTGCTTTGGATAGTATGAGAACACCTTTTTTATTATATTTGCAAAAAACAAAGAAATGATAGAATTGCCTCCCCGGCTCCATGATAAACTGGTTCGCCAGGCCATAAAACTTGTTGCACGCCAGGATATTTCAGAGCTTGTTCTCCGGTTTAACGATGAATACTTATACTGGACAGACATCAAATACAAAAAGATACCGGACGATGTATCGCACGAACAAGTGTGGGCTGCAACAAAACTCAGCAGGACAATGCAACGTGTTCCGATATGGAACAAGCCGTCTTGCTTCCTTACGCTTACCAATCGAATGCAGAATCTTTGTCACTATTTTGACATGAACCTCGGCGGTTCGTGGGAAAGCTCATCTGTTATTCCTGCTGAAGACAGAGAGCGTTATCTCATTTCCTCCCTCATGGAGGAAGCCATCTCGTCCAGTCAGATAGAAGGTGCCTCCACGACACGAAAGGTAGCCAAGGAGATGTTGAGAAAGAAGGTGTCGCCAAGAAATAAGTCAGAACGGATGATAGCCAATAACTTTGAGAGCATCCGCTTTATTGTTGAGCACAAGGACGACGCGCTTACGCCTGAAATGCTGCTGCATATCCACGCCCTGATAACCAAGGGCACGCTGGACAACCCGTATGACGAGGGGCGGTTTAGGGACAATGACGACGTTGTGGTGGCTCATAGCATAACCGGCGAGGTGGTTCATACGCCACCGAGCTACACTGAAATCAATGACTATGTCGAGGCCTTGTGTGCTTTTGCGAACAGCGACGCGCAAGTCGTCTTTATTCACCCCATTATCAAAGCGATAGTCATCCACTTCTTGCTGGCCTATCTCCATCCGTTTGTCGATGGCAACGGGCGCACGGCGAGGGCTTTGTTCTATTGGTATATGCTCCGGAGCGGCTATTGGATGACGGAATATTTGGCCATTTCTAAAATTATTTATGCCTCGAAGGGGAAGTACGAAAAGGCTTTCCTCTATGTCGAATCCGATGGTTACGATTTAGGCTACTTCGTCACATATCATCTTCGTGTGTTGCGTCTTTCGTTTGAGAACTTGCAGAACTACATCCAAAGAAAGACAGCGCAGAAGCAGAACAATGTTGACCTTTTTAAGTTGGGCAACATCAATGAACGCCAAGTCAACATTCTTTCGATGTTTCGCGACAACCCCAAAACTATGCTGACGGTCAAGGAAATTGAAAACAGATTTGCGGTAAGCCATACCACGGCAAGGTCGGATTTGGATGCATTGGTCGGGCGCGGACTGTTGCAAAAGATTGCAGTAAACAAGGTAAAGTTCAACTATATCAAGGGAGCCACATTCGATAAGGAAGTGAAAAATATATCAATAAGGTGATGTAAAAACAGTAAATACTTGCAAGTTCTGCAAGAACTTGCAAGTATTTTTAATCCTCAACTGTTGATTTTGTTGCACACAAATTCCTTGATATGTAAAATATAATAACCATTTTCAGGTGTTTGGTTTTTGGAACATTTAGAGAAAAATGCGCCATGTTTCTGTCTGGAAAATCCACTGGAAAAGTATAAAAATATTCGTGACATTGCGAATACTATCTTATCACAGCGCGTTTGGGCTTCAATGGTGGTGCGAAAGAGACTTAGTCGCGTTGCGACGAAGGCTTAATCAGCCTGCCATTCGATAGCCAACGCAGCATGACAACATTGAGTTCGCAAGGATATTTTTGTTAAATGGCTGATTATTAAGCAACTATGAATCCGTTCAAATTTTGCGAATTTCGGATCAAGGGATTTGTTTTTTCAAATTCGCGAAGCATGCAAGGGGTGTTGTCAAAAAACTGGAGGTTTTAATGTATAGCGCATCATTGCTCATGAACAATTAGTTGGTGTGTTGACAAATATACATTATCAACTGTGCATGATAAGAACTATACAAAAAACATAATCAGCACTTGCGCGATGATGACTCGGACGAACATGCCCAAGGGATATACCGTGGCATAGGAAATGCTTGGCGTATCGCCCTTGATAGTGTCGTCGGCATAGCCCAAAGCCATGGGATTGGCCATGCTGCCACATAATATGCCGCAAATGGTTCCAAAGTCATACTTCTTAGTCTTCAGGGCGATGATGCCGATAATGAGTATGGGAATGACGGTCAGGAGGAAACCGATGCCTATCCACGTAATGCCCTCGGGCCGAACCACCGTATCGAGAAAGTCTTTTCCGGCATCAAGACCAAGGCAAGCCAGGTATAGCGATAGACCCAACTTGCGGAGCATGAGGCTTGCGGAACGGGTGGTATAGGATATGAAATGCATGCGGGGCCCCAACGCTCCAACAATGATACCCATCACGATCGGGCCTCCGGCAATGCCCAACCGAACGGGGGTTTCCATGCCCGGGAGGGTTATGGGTATGGTGCCGACGGCCAAGCCGAGGATAAGCCCTAAGAAGATGCTGCCGATGTTGGGCTCTTCGAGTGTCTTGACGGAGTTGCCGAAGAAGTGCTCGGCATTGTTCACGTCTTCGTGTTTGCCCACAACGGTCACGCGGTCACCATATTGCAGGCGCAGGTTGTGGCTGGCCAGCAGCTTGATGTCACCGCGAATCACCCGGCTCACATTCACGCCATACACCTGCCGCATGTGTAAATCGCCAAGCCGTTTGCCGTTCAGGGTACGGCTTGTCACCACGCAGACACGACTCTCCAGGTTTGAGTCGATGGTGTTCCAGTCTATCTTTCCTCTGTTCCAATCCTTCTTTTCTTGTTGCCCGAAGAGCAGGGCGAGGGCTTTTTCGTCCTCCCTGTTGGTCACGACAATCAGCGAGTCGTTGGTGCGAATCACGGTGTCAGCCAAGGGCACAATCACTTCATCGTCGCGCCAGATACGCGAAATAACAAAGTGGAGGTGCGACATCTGCACAATTTGCAGTATCGTTTTACCGTCTATGGCGGGGTTAATGACATTAAATTGGCTGACGAGGGTATGGTTGTCATCGGTTGACTTGACCTCAAGGTCGTCGGGCTTCACAAAAAACTTGCGGATAAATACCATGGCCAGTATTACGCCCACCACACCGAGCGGATAGGTAACGGCTGTTGCCAATGCCGCACTGCCATTGGAAATGCCGATATGCTCCAGGGCCTGGGTGGCGGCACCGAGTGCGGGCGTGTTGGTTGTGGCACCGCAAAGCAGTCCTACCATGTTGGGAAGGCTAATGCCGGTAATGGGGATAAGGATGAGAGCCATTACGGTTCCCAATGCAATCACGCCCAGCCCCCATAGGTTGAATGCCATACCCTCTTGTCGGAGGGAGCCGAAGAAGTTGGGACCGACGTGCAACCCCAGGCAATACACGAATAGAGCAAGCCCGAAAGTCTCGATGAAATTGAGGGTGTGAGCATCGGTTGACAACCCGATGTGGCCGGCCAAAATGCCTGCGAAGAATACGAAGGCGATGCCGAGCGATACGCCCATCACTTTGATTCTGCCCAGAGCCAGCCCCAGGGCAATAATCAGGGAGATGACGATAACCGTTTGTACGGGTGAGTGAATGCAGAAAAGAGATGTTACCCAGTCCATGTTGAAGGGGTGTATAAACTGAATTTATATGATGTGAAGATAGTTGTCGAGGGGTATTCCCAGGTTCTTGTCTATGTTATCCTTGTTGGATTCAATCAGGCGCGACATGGCAGTCATGGCTGCGATGTTCACTTTGCCATATCCGGGCATGTTGTTGGTAGGAAGTATTTGCTTGTTATTCATTGTCCTGTTGAATGACATGCAAAGTTAGTAAAAAGCAAGGAGGTGGGGAAGCGAAAAGACAAAAAAGGTTGGATATTTGAAAAATAACGGAAAAAAGGTACTAAATAGTTTGAAGCCCCGTTGTATTTTTGTACTTTTATTGTTGAATAAACCTTATACTGAGATATTATGGCAAACCTCGAAAACTTTTATTGTCTAATACTGGCGGGGGGAAAGGGACGGCGTTTGTGGCCGTGCAGTCGTGAGAATTATCCCAAGCAATTTGTAGATTTCTTTGGAACCGGGCGCACGCTTCTGCAACAGACTTACGACCGGATGAAAGCCATTTTCCCTGCCGACCACATACTGATCAATACCAATATCAACTATTTAGGACTTGTAATGGAGCAGCTGCCTGATGTGTCGCGGTCGCAAATCATGGCTGAGCCTATCCACCGCAACACCGCTCCCAGCATAGCATGGGCCGCGCATAGGTTGCTGCATCTCAATCCCAAGGCGAGTTTTATAGCCGTTCCGTCGGATCAACTTATCATCAACGAGAAAGCATTCCGTCAGAATGTGATCGACGGATTGACGTTCGTGGCCGGCAACGATGTGTTGCTCACCATGGGAATCAATCCCACCCGCCCTGAACCGGGCTATGGATACATTCAGTTGGCAGAGCGATTGGAGCATGATGTCTATATTGTGAAGACATTTACCGAGAAGCCCGACCGTGAGTTTGCCAAGACTTTTATGGAGAGTGGCGAGTTCTG
>CAYVGR010000061.1:0-10385 GCA_964450065.1 uncultured Prevotella sp.
GTATTTCAATTAATTCAAAGAGCGAATAGTCCACCTTAACGGGACAGTAGTGATAAAATGTATTATATCGGTTTTGAGCAGAGTGTAAAGATATAGAAACAAGTGCAAAATTAACGTAAAATTATTCCCCGCATGTACATTTTTGTGCAAAAATACTCAAAATTTGTACAACTCTAAATTGTTAAAACAGGCCAAACGTGCGATATTAGCTACCGATCCAGCCAAACAAGGACTGGTATAGCTATGGTGAACTTCATAAAGTTTGTCAAGAAAAAACACCCTTAAAACCAGCCTTCCAATTCTTGCGATACAGAAAACAAATAGCCGTTTTTTTGTAAACTAAAAGTCAGCCGAAAGGTCAGACGTCTGGAATCGGCTTGCGACAAAGCCCCAATCGTAGCATGTTTCAGGCCTATCCGCATCGCGGATAGCGTTCCTTCATCTTGTCAATAAGCCCTAATCATATCGCCATGAGATAGTAAAGGCAAACACAAAAAATCGTTTTGATTAAAGAAAAGCAGAGAAAAATCGACAACTCACTTACCCTCAATCATTTACAAAACCACCCTCAAATTTCGCATTTTCCGGGAAAAAGATTTATCATTTTCAAATACGCGAAATTTGAGGGTGGTTTTGAGCCATAAATGTCATATTGTTTTACATTACAAATGGGCGACGCAGAGCTTCGTTGCAAATTGAAAACCTCTGCGTCGCACATTCTGCATGCAAACTGCCCAAACGTTTACTAATTGGCCAACCGGAGGTTTTTCACATCGATATTACCGGTTCCCTTGATTTCTTTTCGAAGAGACTTCAGGGTTCCCGAAAGTTCAATATCGCCAATGCCTTGGAGCGTACATACCGCTGTGCCGCTGTTTACGAAGTTCACATCCACATCGCCCACACCCTTGAGCCGGATTTCCGAATGTGTGGCCGTCAGCTCGTCCACGTCGATATCGCCCGTTCCGAGCAGCGTGCCGTAGAATTCATCGCATACCACACGCTTCAGTTCGATATCGCCAACGCCTTTCAGGAATACGGTCAGGGTGTCGGTGTCGAGCGGCCCGTCTATCTCGAAGTCGCCGGCTCCCTCCATACGGATCGCAATAAGGTCGGGCGAAGTAACATAGACCACCGGCATGCGCCTACGCTTGGCCGCCACGAGCCTCTGTTGTTCCTTCATACTGATACTCAATGTCGTGCCGGAAAACTGGGTAACCACGTCTTTCACGAGTTCCTCGGCACCCACCACTTTCACCGAGAACGTGTCGCCTTGCACAAATTTCACATCGCATGCGCCTTTAACCTGTATCTTCTCGAACGGCCTTGCGTGGCGTACGCTTGTTATTTCAGGACCAACATTGCGTTTTGTCCCGCTATGACATGAGGTCAATGCCATTACGGCAGCAAATAATAAAAATAACTTTTTCATTGTCTTGTTTTATTTGTTTTACATTTGTTTGACGACGATTATCGTGAAAAGGTTGCAGGTCATGTGCTCTTTTTGCAAAAAAAACAAAATATCTTTGTTTACGTTCTACCTTTTTAGTATTTTTGCAGTAGATTGAACAGATTATATCTTTCAGGGATTATTATTTGGAGATTTGTAAATGAACAATACTTATCGGGCAGGCCTTGACGTTGGCTCGACAACTGCAAAGATTGCGGTTATTGACGACAACAACAAACTGGTCTACTCACGTTACGAACGCCACAATGCCAAGGTAGTAGAGCTTGTAACCGGATACTTCGACGAGATAGCTGAGCTTTTGGGCAACTGCCGCCTTCAGCTCTGCGTCACGGGGTCTGTCGGCATGCACACCGCCGAGCTGCTCAATGCCGAGTTTGTGCAAGAGGTAGTAGCAGCAACCGTGTTTGCCCGCAAGCAATACCCACAGGCCAACGCCCTTGTCGATATAGGCGGGGAGGACGCCAAGGTGGTGTTTTTTGATGGCAAGAGCATGGAGCTGCGCATGAACGGCAACTGTGCCGGCGGCACCGGTGCTTTTATCGACCAGATGGCAGTGCTCATGGGGTGCAGCAATGCCAGGATGAGCGAACTGGCCGAAGCCTCGACCCACCTCTATCCCATGGCGGCGCGATGTGGCGTGTTTGCCAAGACAGACCTCCAAAACCTCATGTCGCGCAACCTGCCCGAGAGCGACATCGCAGCCAGCATCTTCCACAGCATTGCCGTACAGACCGTGACAACGCTGAGCCGTGGCTGCGACTTCACCCCACCGATATTGCTTTGTGGCGGTCCACTGACGTTCCTTCCGTCATTGCGAAAAGCATTTTCCAACTATCTCAACATACCCCTGAACGATTTCATCGTGCTCAAGGAGGGAAACCTTATACCCGCCATAGGCTGTGCGCTGCGCGCAACCAGCACCCAAGGCAGGCCTATTGCCGAGTTTAAGGCTGCAATGGCATCTGAACAGGGCACCACCTCCACACACCCCACGAAAGCATGCAGCTGTACGGAAACATGCGACAGCAACGGAAAAGACCGCCGACAACATACTTCGGCAGGCAAACGCCACGCCGACCCAAAGGAGAATTTGCCTCCCCTCTTCGGAAATGAGGCCGAATACGACTCCTGGCGCAGAAACAAGGCGAAATATAACACACCTCTCTACCCCATGCGCAAGGGCACGGAGGAAGTGGTTATCGGCATCGACTCGGGTTCCACCACCACCAAGTTTGTTGCGGTAAGGGCTCGCGGGAAAGAGCGCGGGCAAATAGTCTTCAAGGACTATTCGATGAACTTAGGCAACCCTATCAAGGCCGTGAGCGAGGCATTCGGGCGATTGCAGGAGGCCGCCCGGGAGGCCGGAGCCAGCATTCGCATCATAGGTTCGTGCTCTACCGGTTACGGCGAAGAGCTTATCAAGGCCGCATTCGGTCTCGATGAAGGCATTATCGAGACCATGGCTCACTATCGTGCCGCCGCCAAGCTGATGCCCGACGTGTCGTTTATCCTCGACGTCGGCGGACAAGACATGAAGGCCATATTCGTGGAAAACGGAGCCGTGGTGCGCATGGAACTCAACGAGGCCTGTTCGTCGGGCTGCGGAACCTTCATCCAGACCTTTGCCCAAAACCTGGGATATACCGTGGAAGACTTTGCAGGAATAGCCTGTCGGGCCGACAATCCTTGTGATCTGGGCACGCGGTGCACCGTGTTCATGAACTCGAAAGTCAAGCAGGTGATGCGCGAGGGAGCCAGCGTGAGCGACATTGCCTGCGGTCTGTCGTATTCTGTCGTGCGCAACTGCCTTTACAAAGTTCTGAAGCTGCACGGCGACGACAACCTCGGCAACAAAGTTGTGGTGCAGGGTGGAACCATGAAAAACGACTCCGTGGTGCGCGCCTTCGAGATACTCACTGGTACAAGCGTGGCTCGCAGCAACATCCCCGAGATAATGGGGGCCTACGGATGTGCCCTGAATGCTATCTCCAACCTGTCGGACGGAGAATCCACCCCAGCCCGTAGCATCGACGGTTTTCTTGATCTGGCTGCCTATGACACCAAGCTACTCAACTGCAAGGGATGCGAAAACAACTGTTTCGTGACAAGATATAGCTTTGCCGGGGGTAGGAAATTCTACTCGGGCAACAAGTGTGAGCGCATATTCAACAACAAGGGAGAGGGCAATCGCAAAGGCGAAAATATATACAGCTACAAGTATCGCCTGCTCTTCGACCGCGACGCAAAGGAAGAAACGCCCTGTAAACAGGTGGTTGGCATACCTCGCATCTTGAACATGTATGAGAACTACCCGTTCTGGCATGCCCTCTTTACCACCGCCGGCATTCGTGTGGTGCTCAGCAGCGAATCGGTGTTCCACCGCTATGAGAGTGCGCTCGGCAGCGTGATGAGCGATAACATCTGCTTCCCGGCCAAGGTCGTCCATTCGCATATCAAGGAGTTGGACGAGAAATTCGCAGCCATGGAAAGCCCGGAACAGGGATTCATCTTCATGCCATACGTAGTGTATGAGCGTCAGGACGACAAGCGTAACATCAACAGTTACAACTGCCCCATCGTATCGGCCTACTCGGATGTTATCCGGAGTGCCATGACTCTGCAAACCCGAATAGACTCGCCCATCATCAACTTCCGCGACGAAAAGCTGCTCAAGAAACAAATCACCAACTATCTGAAGGGGCTGGGCACAGACCGAAAAACCATAGACAAAGCATACAAGGCAGCTCACTTGGCACAGGAACTATACGTGCAGCAAATCAAGCAAAAGGCCGAGGACATTCTGGCCGACGGTCGTGAGCACGGCATGCTCACTATCTTGCTGGCCGGTCGACCCTATCATACCGACCCCCTTATACAACACAAGCTGTCTGAAATGATTGCCTCCTTGGGCGTAAATGTCATTTCCGAAGATATCGTCCGCGGAGATATGGACACGGGGACGGGTGACACCTACCTTGTGCGGCAATGGGCTTACATGAACAGGATTATCAAGGCCGGGCAGTGGTGTGCCGAACAACCACACGACGTGCACTTTGTGCAGATGACCTCTTTCGGATGTGGGCCTGACTCTTTTATCCAAGACGAAATTCGCACTATTATGAAAGAGCATGGCAAGCCTTTCACCTTATTAAAGATAGACGACGTGAGCAACATTGGCAGTCTAAAGCTCCGTGTGCGGTCGCTCATCGAATCGCTACAAGGAGGTGAGCCGTCGGACGTACAAGCGAAGGAGTCGACACGTCAGGCCATGCCCAACACGGCTCTTCCCCCTATTTCGCGCCATATCCTTGCGCCTTATTTTACAGAGTATCTCACACCCCTGCTCCCTCCAGTGTGCCGTCTTTTCGGTTGGGATGTGGAAGTTTTGCCACCAAGCGACGCAGAGAGTGCAGAGTATGGGCTGCAATATGCCAACAACGAGATATGCTATCCGGCCACGCTGATTGTGGGCGATTTCGTCAAGGCTCTGCGCTCGGGGAAGTACGATCCGGACAAGATTTCGCTGGTCATGAGCCAAACCGGAGGACAATGTCGTGCCACAAACTATGCCGCGCTTATCCGTCGGGCCATGAATGCCAACGGATTTGAGAATGTACCGCTCATCACGCTGGGTGTGTCCACCAGTGCCGAAGAGGAAGACAAGAGCCAAGATGGCACACTCGACGTGCCATGGATAAAGTTTGCTCCTATCATTGTGACCATGTTTCTATATGGTGATACCATTTCCAAGATGTATCATGCGGCCGTGGTGCGCTTAAAGAAGGATGCCTATGCTATTGGCAGCGAAAACACCAATGCCACCAAAGCACTGCGTGACAAATACTTGAGTCTGGCCGCAGAGCCTATTCTTAACAACAGCGCAAAGGGTCTGATGAACCTCATTGCCCAAGCTGCCGAGGAGTTTGACAACATCACCGAAGACCGCGACCTCCCCGCAGTGGGCATCGTCGGCGAGATATTCCTGAAGTTCAACCCCTTTGCTCATCAGTTTATTGCCGAGAAAATTATAGACAAAGGCTACGAGGTGGTGCCTGCCCTGCTCTCTCCTTTCTTCCTGCAAAACTTTGTAAACGTCATCGTTGAGAAACATATGGGTCTGCGTTGCTCCAACGTTCCCGACTTCCTTGTGAAGAGTATCTACAGCCTGATATGGCGCAGGGAGAAGAAAATCAATCAGATTGCCGCCCGCTTCCGCTATTTCCGACCATTCACCAACATCTTCGAGGAAGCTAAAGATGTAAACGGGGTAGTATCGCTTGCCGCCCAGTTTGGTGAGGGCTGGCTACTGCCAAGCGAGATTATCAGCATGGTAAAACAAGGTGTGACCAATGTGGCCAGCCTGCAACCCTTTGGCTGCATAGCCAACCACATAGTGTCGAAAGGTATAGAAAATAAGCTGAAAAAACTTTACCCACAACTTAATCTTGTCTCACTCGACTTCGACTCAGGGGTGTCGTCCGTAAATGTCACGAATCGATTGCTGCTCTTCTTAGATAGTATAGCAGTATAGCACAAATGCCCGGACACATGGCGCGTGTGCTGCAAAAAATTCCATGCAATCTGTTTTCCATTTGCGCGGAATTTGCTACCTTTGCGCTTGAAAACACTGATACACAGAGATGATTGCCCAAAACACAATACTCATGCTTGCCGATACTGTGGAAAAGCTTTCGGAACCGGAATCCCTGAAAGGACTGTTTCGACAGCACCGCGAAGGCTACCCTCTCCCTTCCGGCAGAGCACTTGACAAGATCATTCAACTATCACGTGCCATTCTCTTTCCCGGTTATTATGGAAAGTCGCGGGTCAACATCTCAACTATTAAATATCAAATCGGTGTGGATGTGGAGAACTTGTACAACTTGTTGTCAGAACAAATTCTCGCCGGCTTGGGTTATTCCAGTGAAGGCAAAAGCCAAAAGTTTCTTCAAGCGCAAAAAAACAAGGCCAAAGAATTGGCCGGGAAACTCATTCAGCAGCTTCCCGAGTTGCGGCACACCCTGGGAACAGATGTTTCTGCCGCCTACAAAGGAGACCCCGCAGCCAAGAGCTATGGTGAAATCATATCCTGCTACCCCATTATCAAGGCATTGACCAACTATCGGCTGGCACACGAGCTTTTCCTGCTCGACGTCCCCCTTATTCCAAGAATAATGACCGAAATGGCTCATTCGGAAACGGGCATAGACATACATCCCGGAGCAACTATCGGTAGCTACTTCACCATAGACCATGGCACAGGCGTCGTCATTGGCGAGACCTGCATCATTGGCAACAACGTGAAGCTGTATCAGGGTGTAACTCTCGGTGCCAAAAGCTTCCCGGTAGACGATAACAACAATCCTATCAAAGGTATCTCCCGCCATCCAATTATCGAGGACGACGTGGTTATCTATGCCAATGCCACGATATTGGGACGCATCACAATAGGCAAAGGCTGTGTAGTGGGAGCCAACACATGGGTTATGGAAGACATGGCACCGCAGACTATGATATACAACAAAGCATAAAAAAAGCATAAAAGCAATACATAAACAGCAAAACAACAACAATGGAATTTGAAATCATCGCCAAAACTTTCATGGGCTTAGAACAGGTATTGGCACAAGAGCTTACCCAACTGGGAGCAAACAACATACAAATCGGCAGGCGTATGGTTTCGTTTACCGGCGACAAGGAAATGATGTATCGTGCCAACTTCCAGTTGCACACTGCTATCCGCATCCTCAAACCTATCAGACATTTCAAGGCCAGATCGGCCGAGGAAGTGTATGACGAGATTCAGAAAGTAGACTGGAGTGAATATATTCTCAAGGGAAACACATTCTCGGTAGACTCCGTGGTATATTCCGAGGAGTTCAGAAACTCACGCTTCGTGACTTATAAGGTGAAGGATGCCATTGTTGATCAGTTTCGAGAGAAGCATGGCATGCGCCCCAACATATCCGTGAGCAACCCCGATATACGCTTGCATATCCACATCACCGACAACGATGCCACACTATGTCTCGACTCCAGTGGGCAAAGCCTGCACCGACGGGGCTATCGCCAGGAAAGCGTAGAGGCTCCTCTCAACGAGATTTTGGCAGCCGGCATGGTATTGATGAGCGGCTGGAAGGGCGACACCGACTTTATAGATCCCATGTGCGGGTCGGGCACATTGCTCATCGAGGCGGCTCTTATTGCCCGCAATATCTCGCCCGGCGTATTCAGAAAAGAATTTGCTTTTGAGAAATGGCCGGACTTCGACCAAAGTCTTTTCGATGCTATCTATAATGATGACACGCAGGAACGAGAGTTCAAGCACCACATCTATGGCTACGACGTAGACATGAAAGCGATAAACACCGCACGCTTCAACGTGAAGGCGGCAGGTCTCTCCAATGAGATTACTATCGAACAAAAAGACTTCAAGGACTTCACTCGCCCTGCCAATAAGAGCATCATCATCACCAATCCCCCATACGGAGAACGTATCTCCACACCCAATCTATTAGGTACTTATAGAATGATTGGCGAGAGACTAAAGCATGAATTTGGTGGCAACGACGCCTGGATATTGAGCTATCGAGAGGAATGCTTCGAGCAAATCGGACTCAAGCCAAGCATCAAGATTCCCGTTTACAACGGCAGTTTGGAGTGTGAGTTCCGAAAATACACACTCTTCGACGGCAAGATGAAAGACTTCCGAGAGGATGGTGGAGTGCTGAAAACTGAAGAAGAAAAAAGCGAAATGGCTCAGAAGCACCGCTTCAAGAGACACCGTGAGTTTAAGGAGCGGCTCGAAGCAGAGGTCTCAAACGAGGAGGGAGACATCCGCTCGTTCCAATTCCACTCCCTTAAACGCAACGACCCACCCTATAAGCGCGACAACAAGGGTGGCCGAAGGAAATTCAAAGACGACTACGACGACCACGATGACTTCCGTCCACGCCGCAGAAACGATGACTACAAATCTCGCGGTGGCAAGAAATTCAAAGGCGATAACCGCCGGGGAGGGAAGAAGTTTGACAGGAACAAATCATTTGATTTCGATTTTAACAATGAAGATTAAAAGCCGACTCATTGCAGGAGTCGTGGTTATGGCAAGTATAATAGGGCTTTCAGGACAAGCCCATGCACAGGATTCGCTGAAACAGTTTTCTTTGGAAGACCTGCATTACGGGGGCACCAACTATCACAACATGACCGCCAAGAATCGCTTTACCACATGGTGGGGCGATGAATTGGTGCATCTCGACCTCGACAAATGCTATATCGTTGACAAGAAAACAGGCAAGGAAACACAGCTCCTTACCCTCGAAGAGATCAACGAATGGTTAGACAAGCACAAGGAAAAACGTGTACAATCCCTTTATTATGCTTCATTTCCCTATGCCGACAAGCCCATTGTTATGCTTCAACACGGCAGCAGGAACACCCTGCTCAACTTCAAAACGCAGCAGATAGAATGGTCTTCGGAAACGAAGAACATCAACGTGTTGGAGTGGAATGCTGTGTCGAGAGCCTCCGCCTATATTGGTGAGGACGGACATAATTTGTTCGTTCGCGATGCCGACGGCAACTCCAAGCAACTCACAACAGACGGCTCTGCCGACATCGTTTACGGCCAAAGCGTCCACCGTGAAGAGTTTGGCTACAGCAAAGGAACATTTTGGAGTCCTGACGGAAAGAAGTTGATGTTTACCCGTATGGACCAAAGCATGGTAACATCTTTCCCGCTTGTAGACATCCCCTACCCCGACAGCAAGCCCGACGAAGGACAAAGCCGCATAGCAAAACCTGCGCCTGAGAAATATCCCATGGCCGGAGAGACCATGCACAAGGTTACTATCGGCATACACGACATGCAGAGCGGGAAAACCGTCTACCTGAAAGCAGGCGACCCCACCGACCGATATTTCACCAATCCGGCATGGAGTCCCGACGCAAAAACGGTGTATCTCTTCGAGCTTAACCGCGACCAGAACAACTGCCGATTAGTGAGCTACAATGCCGAGACAGGCGAAAAGATAGCCGAACTTTACCGCGAGACCAACGAAAAATATGTCGAGCCCCAGCATCCCATTGTATTTCTGCCATGGGACGACAGCAAATTTGTGATGCAAAACCAGAAAGACGGCTACAATCATCTGTACCTGTTCGACAAAAATGGCAAGCCCATCAAGCAGCTCACTAATGGCAAATGGGTAGTGATAGAGTTGTTGGGCTTCAACCAGAAAGACAAAAGCATCATTATCGCATCCAACGAGCGCAACGATATTCAGCGCAATTTATTCAGCGTGAATGTTAAAAACGGCAAACGAACTCTGCTCGACGAGAATGGCAAGGGATACCATTATGGCAGTCTCAGCACGTCGGGAGCCTATCTCCTCGACCGCTATTCCACCCCTACCGAACCTCGAAACATCGCCATTGTAGATGTTAAGGGCAAGAAAGCAAAACGATATTTCACAGCCGATAATCCATGGGAGGGATACAACATACCCGACTACAGATGCGGCACCATCAAAGCGGCCGACGGCACAACCGACCTGTATTACCGCATGGTGATGCCTGTCGGATTCGACCCGACCAAGAAATACCCCACCATTGTTTATGTGTACGGCGGCCCACACGCCCACAACGTAGATGCCCGCTGGCACTACGGCAGCCGATCTTGGGAAACCTACATGGCACAGAAGGGATACCTGATGTTTATTCTCGACAACCGGGGGAGCGAAAACAGAGGGCGCGACTTCGAGCAGGTCACCTTCCGACAACTCGGCCAAAAGGAGATGGAGGACCAAATGAAAGGTGTGGACTTCCTGAAATCCCTACCCTATGTTGATTCTAACAGATTAGGCGTGCACGGCTGGAGCTATGGCGGATTCATGACCATCAACCTCATGAC
>CAYVGR010000062.1:0-10233 GCA_964450065.1 uncultured Prevotella sp.
AATAAGGAAAATTTTCCAAACCAAAAAGAGAACAAGTATAAAAGACTGTAAACCGTAAAAACAAGCAAGAGATTATTTCAATGATATAACCAAGGCCCTCTGTGAACGATTGGGCTCTATGGCATAACGGTTGTCAATGCGTCGTCCGACCAACCACACGATATTTCCATCAGCATTCTCCACAACAAGCTGACGGCGACGATCGACGCATGACACTTTGTTGTCGGTTAGAAAATCGCTTACCAACTTTGCTCCCTGCATTCCAAACGGTACGAAACGATCCCCATTCCCGACTGGGCGAACAAGCAAAGGGAAGCTCACCCTTTCAGCATCAAGGATTGCAACATCAGCCCTTTTGTCAATATGGAAATCGGTATCGATGCTTTGAAAAGAAAAACGGAACTTAATCTCATCAGCTTCTAAATCCTGAGCATCATACCTCCTAGGTCCTATTGCATAACTATACAACCCCACTTCAGGTATTCGGAGCACGGGAAGTTTATAATTCCACGATGTCTTGGTTACAACATAAAGCCTTTCTCTATCTACAACAGCAACATGGTCTTGAGCTTCCCACTGCCCTCCCTTGCTTTCATGTGACAAGATTTCAAGCATTTGGGTACGGTTGAATCCCAATTTACTCAGTATAGTCCACAGCACATAAGAGGGTGATGTCAGTTTGCGGATAGCCTTGATATCATAGCTTGTATCGTCCAAACGAACCAAAGTAATGCTCTTTTGCAGGACATCATCCACAATTTTATTGGCCTCTCCAAGGTTCTCTGTCATACGAAAAATATTCTTTTTCACTGCTGGATTCAGCTCCTCAAGCTGTGGTATAATATCAAGCCGTAACTTGTTGCGCATCACATCGTTTACAAGATTTGTGCTATCAATTACATAGTCTTGTTTGATACCATTCAAATAGTTCTCCACCTCTTCTCTCGACACAGGCAACATGGGTCTTATAATGTTTTCGTTCCGTGGTTTCATCCCTTGCAATCCCACCAAGCCCGTACCTCTGATCAAATTGAGCAACACCGTTTCCACCTGGTCGTCCCGATGATGAGCCACACAAATACCATCGGCTCCCAAATCCTTACGCAACCGTTCGAAATAACCATAGCGCAGCTCGCGCGCAGCCATCTCTATCGACATTTTATGTAAGGTGGCGTAGGTTGTGGTATCGAAATGTATGCGATGTAGTGGCACTTTCATCTTTTTGCATAAAGATACGCAAAATTCCTCATCTCGGTAGCTCTCTTCTCCACGCAAGTTAAAATTGCAATGAACGGCCTCTATATGATATTCGAGCTGTCTTAGCACACACATCAAGGCCACACTGTCGGCACCACCCGACAGCGCTACCAAATAAAAGCCGTCATGACGCATGAGTCCATGGCGGCTGATATAATGTTTTATGGTCTGCTCGAAGGTCATATCAACTGCCTATTCCACGTACAGCACCAACCCCTTGAGGTATTCACCTTCGGGATGATAGATATTGACGGGATGGTCGGGAGCCTGGTGAAGCTGATGCAAAATGCGCACCTTGCGCCCCGTTTGGGCCGCAGCAGTGAACACCGCATTTCGGAAATTTTCTTTAGTCACAGCTTGTGAACAACTGAATGTAAACAGGATGCCACCATGCTTAATTCGCTCCAACCCTCTCGCATTCAGGCGAGTATAACCTTTCAAGGCATTACGAAGAACTCTGCGATGCTTGGCAAAAGCAGGCGGGTCGAGAACAATCAGGTCGTATTTGCTATCATTGGCATCCAGATACTTGAACGCATCATCGCAAAATGCCTCATGGCGGCTATCTCCCGGAAAATTCATCTCAACATTGCGGTTGGTCAAACCTACGGCCTGGGCACTGCTGTCCACCGAATGAACCAATTTAGCACCCCCTCGCATGGCGTACACCGAGAACCCTCCGGTGTAACAAAACATGTTGAGTACGCTCTTGTCCTTTACATACTTTTCCAGCAACGATCGGTTTTCCCGTTGGTCAACAAAGAATCCCGTCTTCTGACCGCGCAACCAATCGATATTGAATTTCAAACCGTTTTCAACAGCTACGTTGTTATCGGTAGACCCGTATATAAATCCATCTTCCTGCCCAAGTTCGGCCTTGAAAGGCAGTGTTGTCTCACTTTTATAATAAACACTGGCTATCCTGCCACCCATCACGTCGATAAGTGCCTTGCAAATTCGCTCCCTACACACATGCATACCTACACTATGAGCCTGCATGACAGCCGTAGAACCGTAGCAGTCTATGATGAGTCCGGGCAGATTGTCTCCCTCTCCATGCACCAGCCGGTACGTATTGTTTTGTGAGATATCCACAACTCCTATACGCAAGCGCATCTGCAAAGCTGCGTCCAGGCGCGACTTCCAAAAATCCTCATCGATAGGAACATCACGGAATGACAACACACGTACCGCAATACTTCCTATTTGATAATGTCCCACAGCAATAAAATTGCCTTCTGATGTCATCAGTTTCACGACATCACCCTCGCTTATTCCCTCATCCGCATGATGAATTGCACCACTGAATATCCAAGGGTGAAAACGAAGCAGCGACTCCTCCTTGCCACGTTTCAAATATATTTTCTTATATGTGTCTGTCATAACGTAAACTGCGTTTTATTTATCCGAAGCATTAGGCTTTTTCTTTTTTTTAATTGTTTTTGATTGGGTTTTCCTGCGTCTGGGACGTGCCGGACGTTTCTTCTGGGCTGCCTTTTCCGCAACCACGGGGGTTGTCACTGGCTCTGGTTCAGCCACTTCAACCAGTTCGTAGTCATGCGTGCGTTTCAACCTCGTTATTTCCTCATAGAGATGAATACAACTCCATGCATCGATGGCGGCATATTGCTTTTGCCTGTCACTCAGCACCGGAGCCTCCCAATTCGAAAGGCGCTGACGTTTGGAAATCTTCTCTCCAAAGAAGTTGGCATATAGTTTTTGCAAACTTAAATCCTTAACCCCCAAGGCTGGAACAATATCCTGCAAGTCGATAAACAATCCCGGGACAAAGTTCTCTCTCGCCTGTAAACTCCTGATATCATCATGCCACGAAAGACCTATCTTCTTAACGGTTGTATCTTCGAGCAGACGCTTGATGGCAGGCGTTATGCCCGTCAGATGTAGACGGAACAGGAAGCAGGTGTCGTGATTGGATACCTGCAACAAACAAACCTTGTGCTGCTCTCCGCGGTGAAAGGAAGGTCTGGTTTCCGTGTCCACACCCAATATATCGCCGGACAAAAGATAATCCACTGCCTTTTCTGCCTCACGAGCCGTAATGATAGAAATAATGCGGCCTGGGAAAACAACAGAACGCAAAGGAGTTATTTTCTTTTTATCAAACTTGCTATATAATTTTTTCTTCATTATTTCTTACTCAATGCAAAATTATAAAAAAAAATTAATATAGTGGGTAGATAAAAAAATTATTTCACAACAGCATTGCCCCACACCCCTGCTGTCCGACAATATCCTAAGGAATTGAACAACTGCATTTTTATTTACAAACACCCCTCTGTACTTCACGAATTCAAAAACAAATGAACCTTCACTCCAAATACGCGAAAAATACGACGATTTGTAATCGTTTGAGAATCAGACGTTTTGCAAAATCACCCTTGTGTAGCCATTTTTGTCGTCCAGGATTGAATATCGATTGGCATCATGATTAAGCTCTTAACGCACTGTCTTAAGACTTTCATCGCATGGTCACTAAGCTCAAAACGAATGGCGATAAGACAGTAAACGCATCGTCATCGATAATTTCGCGTCGTTCCGGTAGAAAATCATGCTCAAAACATGGCGCATTTTTCTCTATATGCTCCGAAAATTATCACCCGAAAATCATCAATTATATTTTACAAGGACTGTCTTTGTAGAGATGCAGGTAGGGTTGGTTTTATCCCGTCCGAACTTCGCACAATTTGCACAATTCGTAGCAGATTTATAATATCATGCTTAAACGCAGGGCATTTTGCGGATGTGCCTGGATGCCTCCTTTGGAGTTTAATCACTCCACTTTACATGTAGCATATCATGGCAAAAGAAAAGAATCATTCTCTTTCTTCTATCGATAAAGAAAATGACAGCATACGAAATTTGATGTCGAAAGGATTAAAGTTCACCCGTATTTCTTTTGAAATTCAACGAAAATCCATTACTTTTGCATTATATTAGAATTAAATAAGAATCATTGAAATAATGGCAAAGAAAAGACCTAAACGCAAGCAGAAAAGCTTTAGCGAAGCAATAGGCATCCGATATATCTTTGAAAACGAAACCACAAATTTCTTTTTAGGACTCATTCTGTTGGCAGTCGCAATGTTTATGACGATTGCCATGATATCCTATTTCTCCACTGGCCAAGCCGATCAGAGCATTCTTGAGAACATGCGACCCGGCGAATGGCTCAACCGGCACCAAGAGTTTACCAATTACTGTGGCTCGTTTGGCGCAATAGTCTCCTATTATCTTATCACGATAAATTTTGGATTGCCGGCATTTCTTATTCCCGGTTTCATCGTAATAGTTGCATTGAAACTTATGCGGGCCTACTCTGTGAACCTTTGGAAATGGTTCCTGGGCACGGCTTTGGTCATGATATGGGGTTCTATTACCTTTGCCAAATTTCTTACCCCCCTGCTCGACAACCAGGTTTTCAATCCCGGTGGCAATCATGGCCTGTTTTGCGTTCATCAATTAGAAAACATGATTGGGCCTCCCGGGCTCACGGCCATATTGCTCATTGTGGCATTGGCTTTTCTCACCTATCTCAGTGCCGAGACGATAGAGATTGTAAGAAAGGCTTTGAACCCCGTGAAATACATCACCGACAAGGTGAAGTTCACGGTTACACGCCACACACCCAAGGACGACACGGAGGAGTCGGACGGCGAAGACAATATAGAGATTATTGACGAAGAATTAGAGGAGGAAGACGAGGACGAAGATGCACCTACCGTTGTGGATCTTACTGATATGAATCAGGGGAGCCAGGCAAGGCGCATGGAGAAGTCGGTTGCCGATATTGTACCCGATGTGCAGGCAGCCACACCTGATGCAGAGAATCTTACTATCGACAATGTAAGACAAGAAGACAAGGCCACGGGCAAGACACTTGCAGACGAATCGAGACTTAGCACCCCAATCGATCCGCGGGAACCATTCACTAAATACAAGTTTCCGACATGCGAACTGCTAAAAAAATACGATAGCAACACCGAGATCGACATGGACGAAATCAAGGCCAACAACACACGTATTGTTGAGGTGCTCAATAGTTTCGGCGTAAAAATCAGCAGGATAAATGCTACTGTAGGCCCAACCGTTACGCTATATGAGATAACCCCTGCCGAAGGTGTTCGCATATCGAAAATCAGGGGATTGGAGGCTGATATTGCACTGAGTCTGGCTGCCTTGGGCATCAGAATCATTGCCCCCATACCCGGCAAGGGAACCATCGGTATTGAAGTTCCCAATAAGAAGCCCCAAATCGTCTCGATGGAAAGCGTGTTGAACACGAAGAAGTTTCAAAACGCAAAGATGGCATTGCCTATGGCATTGGGCAAAACCATTACCAATGAGGTGTTTATGGCCGACTTGGCAAAAACACCACACCTGCTCGTTGCCGGTGCAACCGGTCAGGGTAAGTCGGTGGGGCTGAATGCCATTATAACATCGCTGCTCTATAAGAAACATCCCAACGAGCTTAAATTTGTGCTCGTCGACCCTAAGAAAGTGGAATTCAGCATCTATAACAAGATAGCTCCTCACTATATGGCTGCATTACCGGAAAACGAAGAAGAACCTATCATTACCGATGTGCAAAAGGTGGTGCGTACGCTCAATTCACTTTGCAAACTGATGGATCATCGCTACGACTTGTTGAAAAAAGCACAGGTGAAGAAAATAAACGAATATAACAACAAGTTTGTCAACCATAAGCTCAAACTCACCGACGGGCACGAATACATGCCATATATCGTAGTGATTATTGACGAGTTCGGCGACCTTATCATGACGGCCGGTAAAGAAATAGAACTCCCCATCCAGCGCATTGCGCAATTAGCACGCGCCGTGGGCATCCACATGATTATCGCAACCCAGCGTCCTACCACCAAAGTTATTACAGGTAACATCAAGGCCAACTTCCCCGGACGCATGGCTTTCCGTGTCACCGCACAAATAGACTCGCGCACCATTCTCGACACCACCGGTGCCGACCAACTCATTGGCCGGGGTGACATGCTCTTTTTGGCAGGCGGTGAGCCGGTACGACTGCAATGTGCCTTTGTCGACACCCCGGAGATAGAAGCCGTCAGCGACCACATTGCCGACCAGCTCGGACCGGTTGAGCCCATGGAGTTGCCTGAGCCCGACGACAACAGTGACTTGGGAGGTGGTTTTGGAGGTACCGACCCCAAAAGCCTTGACCCCTATTTTGATGAGGCAGCACATGCCATTGTCATCACACAGCAGGGTTCCACCAGCATGATTCAACGCCGTTTTTCTATAGGTTACAACCGGGCGGGGCGCCTGATGGACCAGTTGGAGGCAGCCGGCATTGTGGGAGAGGCACGAGGCTCGAAACCACGCGAAGTGCTTATTACCGACGAGAACAGTCTCAATATGCTGCTGACGCAAATCCGTAGCAAATAAAAGGGTTAAACGTTATTAATAAAGGTAACAGCAGAGTGGTTAACAACGTTCTTGATGTTATACATAACATAAACAACTGAAACATGAAGAAAACAGTTTTTGTCATCATAATGACGCTGGTCACACTATGTGTTGACGCACAAAATGCTACGCAAGCTCGTAAGGTTTTGGATAAGACTGCAGCTATTATAAGTAACAAAGGCGGTGCATCTGCCAAATTCAAAATAACGGGTTCGGGTATGGGTACAGCAACCGGCAGTATTCATATCAAGGGAAACAGGTTTCATGCCCGTACAGATCAGGCCATGGTTTGGTATAACGGTAAGACCCAGTGGAGTTACCTCAAATCTACCAATGAGGTGAATGTTACCACGCCTACCGAAGCCCAACGCATGCGCATGAATCCGTACACGTTCATCACGATGTATAAAAACGGTTACGCATTAAGCATGACGTCGAAGGGTGCCAACTACCTGGTGCATCTGACAGCACAAAACAAACAACGAACCGTGCAAGAGGTCTATCTCACTATCAACAAGAACTCCTACAAACCAAGCATTGTCAAGATGCGCGAGGGCAACAAATGGACCACTATCACGATAACCGGCTTCCAAACCAAGAAACTGCCCCACAGCATGTTTTCATTCAGCCCCAAGGATTTCCCGTCGGCCGAAGTCATCGACTTGAGGTAGGTGTATAGCTGATTCTAAAACGGATAACACCCCATGAAGTCTGAGCTCACCTTCTGCCAACTGTTTAATCTTTTACGCCGTCAGCGCAATTTGGCCGAGCGACGAGACCCCATTTTCGAAGCCAACAGGGCAGCTAAATGGTTGATTGGCATCTCGGTGGCATTCATGATAGTCTATCTCATCATGTTTGCCATTTTGCTTGCCCTTACGGCAAATGACACGAGAAGATATACATCGATAGAGTTTATCATGGCTGTATCGCCGTTTATCATGCTTCTCGACTATTGGGTCAGGTTTTTGGCACAGCAAACCCCATCTCAGATTATCAAGCCATACGTCACCCTGCCCATCCCCAAATACACCTGCATCGACTGCTTTGTTATCACCTCGCTGTTCAATTGGGGTAACACCGTTTGGTTTACGCTGCTTATCCCCTACTGTCTCATGTCGGTAGTGTTCAGCTATGGTTTCTTCGCCTCGCTTTCGCTTTTGCTTCTTTTCTACATCATGATATTGGCCGACAGCCAATGGTATTCCATTGTACGCACCCTAACTTCTCGCCATGCCCTTTGGTGGTTGCTGCCTGTTGGTTTAAGTGTGGCCATTGTCAGCCCATGGATTATCGTTGATATCGAATTCTTACTGAAGTTTTACGCCGGTATTGGCACAGGAATAGAGTCGGGCAATGTGCTCCCGCACCTCATTGCATTAACCGTATTGGTACTTTTGGTGTTTGTTAACCGAAAGCTGCAATATAATAATGTGATGCAGGAGTTGGGCAAGCTGGGCGACACTGCCCCAACCAAGGTATATGATTTTAATATTTTAGACCGATTGGGCGAACTTGGCGAATATCTTAAATTAGAAGTGAAACTGCTCAGCCGAAACAAGAATCCGCGCAAGGGTTTTATCTCGGCAACAGCCATTGTCGTAGCGATCAGTGCTGTCATATCGTTCACCGAAATCTACGACACACAGTTCATGACCAACTTCTGGTGCATATACAACTTTGTAATCTATGCTGCCATGCTGCTTATAAAGGTGATGAACTATGAAGGCAATTATATCGACGTGCTTATGGTGCACAAGGAAAACATATTGAAGCTCCTCACGTCTAAATATTATTTCTTCTGTTTATTGCTTATCCTGCCGTTTCTTTTGATGCTGCCTATGGTAATTGTTGGCAAATGGGACATATTGATGTTGGTGTCGTACGGTATATTTACTGCAGGTTTTCAGCACTTTCTGCTTCTGCAATTAGCCGTTTACAACAACAAGGCCATACCCTTGAACGAGAAGTTTATAAGCAAAGGTGGGGTGGATAATAACTACATACAAACTGCAGAGGCAATGATGGTCTTCTTTTTTCCTTTGGTTACCATCAGCATTTTGGAATCATTGTTCGATAACACATACGCCTGGCTCATCATGATGGCTGTCGGGTTGGTATTTATTGCCACCCACAAACTGTGGCTACGCAATATCTACAATCGGCTGATGAAACGTAAATATAAAAACATGGAATCGTTTCACGCATAAGCTTGGTCAGGCAACAGGTATAACTGCTGTCAAATCTGCCATCTGTTGCCGTGCTTTGCCCGCGTCGGAACCGAAGGGGACATAAACGAACCCGCACCTCCTCGCGCCACACCACGATACTGTGCCCAGCGTTCATGTATTTTTTCTACATAGTCTACAGTTTCCGAACCCCGCATGTACCCATACTTTACAACCGCATCTCTATAATAAGTCGGACTGCTGAGTTTGAGTACAAACTCCTTTACATGCTCCCAGCGATGAGGATTCCTGCCATATTTCCGAGCCAAGGCCATGGCATCTCTAACATGGAAATGACCACCATTATAACTGGCCAAAACAAACGAAACGCGTTCTGAGGCCGGCACGTCCCCAAAGAGTCCGTTCAACTCCTTGATGTATTTGGCAGCAGCGGCAATATTATCCTCTGGATTATAAATAGAGCTGTGGGGTAATCCCAAATGTGTTGCCGTAGCCGGCATGATCTGCATGAGTCCACATGCACCTGCCCATGATCGGGCTTGGGGGTCGAATGTTGACTCCTGATAACATTGGGCGGCCATGAGTCGCCAGTCCCAACGTGCTATCGGTGCATATTGCTGAAAATATTTATCATAGTGCGAGATAATGCCCTCTGTACGATTGAGCATCGGAGAATAAACCCTACGTGTAACGCTGCGCGTAGAAAGCAAAAACCGTTCCCGTTGGTTAATTTCGGCAATCATCTCTGGCTTAAACCATTTATTCAATGCGTCGGCCAGCTCTTTATTATCAAGTTGTACAGCCCATCCCGTTTTATTGGAATCTTCTCTTGCGCCTGCAAAACAGACGCCCTTAACCGTTTTGGGCAGCTGGAACGCCACGATATCAGCATCACCTTTTTTAAGTCGTGTAATCATCTCGGCAGTATCTCTACACAATTCAACTCGAAGCGATACGCCCAAAGTTTGCGCAAACTTCTCGCATAGCAAATACTGCAACCCCATTCCCTTACCGTGGTAGTCGTAATAAGTCTCCGGTCCGGAAATGGTAAGCATGATTATCTCACCGTTATTAATGATGTCATTAAGTCCGAAAGCAGTGCTTGGGGGAACGGGATCTTCACCAAGCGCGGTGCCCCATGGTGTAACCTCCGGACGTTGCTGCTCCACACATGAAACAACAAGCAACAAAAACACGAAAGATACCACGAGGTATAAATGTCGCATAAGAACTTAATTTGGTCACAAAAGTACAACTTTTATTGCACATATACTTAAAAATCAGTACATTTGCATATAATTTTAAGATAATTAATAGAAAACAAACA
>CAYVGR010000063.1:0-10214 GCA_964450065.1 uncultured Prevotella sp.
CCACACTTGATGTTGTTGATCTGGCTAATCGGAATGTTGTAATAATCTATCATTTCCCTGCAGATATGTGGCAAAGTTGGTTTTTCACGAAATAAATAGCCACAACAAGGTATTCGATGTTCCAATGGAATCGTCTCAACCGTCATGCTTCGGTCTTCATACACAACGGTCTGGCGCTTAGTGTCAACGGCATGAAACTCTACTGAATATTCCAATCTCGCACAAAACATCTGCATCATCGACTCGAGCATGGGTTCCAAAGGTTCCGGAGCATAAACATGCAACGGTGCTGTACGCCCCAACATGCCAAAAGTAGAAATAAGACCTACAAGCCCAAAACAATGGTCACCATGAAGATGAGAAATAAAAATAGACTGTATCTTGGTAAAGTTCACATGTGTGCGACGCAACTGCATTTGGGTTCCCTCTCCGCAATCGATCATAAAAAACTTCCCACGTATCTCCACCACCTGTGAAGAGGCTGCATGTTTGAGTGTGGGAAGTGCACTGCCACATCCGAGAATGTATACTTTAAACGGCTCCATTGTTTATAGGGTAGGTGCTATCAATTAAATGACAGAGCATCACTTATATCAAAAACATATTAAACTTACGGTGGTCATTTATACAAACTACCTCTGACTTATACTAAAAATTAGTGTGGTCGTTTGAAGGTAAATATACCTTGCTTGTTTTCCAAATACAAGGAGTCTTTGCCCAATTTGTTGATTTCGAAGGTATCTTTGTTAAGAAGCAACTGGCCGTTGAGTATTTTCCAATTAGTCCAAGATTTTGACTCGGCCTTGAGATGCGACTTAACAACACCTCCTTCGAGAATCTCAAAATTCTTGTCAAGGCTCGTCCATTTGCCCAAAAGCGTAGTGAGGTTTATTACTTTCTTGGCCATCTTGTCGCCATCCAAACTCTCACTTTCGATAACGGCAAGCCGGTCGCCAACCAACAGGCCTCCCTGAACATCTTGTTGCCCTTCCTTATTTTCGGCTATAATGTACTGCAAGGTGTCTCCGGCATCGGTGATGAGCTCCAAAGAGTGCATGGCGGTGCTTTCGCCACAGGTGCCATAAACCGTGGAATCTGCAACAGAATTATCTGTTGCAACAGAGTCCGTACCATCTCCTTCCGTCTTGGTTGAATTAAAGTGACAACCGGCA
The DNA here is from genome assembly GCA_964450065.1 of uncultured Prevotella sp. Classification (GTDB taxonomy): domain Bacteria; phylum Bacteroidota; class Bacteroidia; order Bacteroidales; family Bacteroidaceae; genus Prevotella. Next base: position 1,173 of record CAYVGR010000063.1, read on the forward strand.
ATTACAAACGATGTTAGTAACATCGAAGCAACACACATCGTTTTAGTTAAAAAAGATAACTGTTTCATATCTGTTCGTTTTGTTTTTCTGCTTGTTTTGCTTCATTCCAAAGTTCATCCATCTCATTCAAGGTCATCTCACCCAACTCTTTTCCGGATTCCTTGACTCTATTTTCAAGATAATTAAATCGTGAGATGAATTTGCGGTTGGTGTATTCCAAAGCATTGTCGGGATTGAGATGATACAGGCGCGCAGCGTTGATAACACTAAAAATAAAATCACCAAGTTCTCTCTCTGAGTTTGTCCGGTCTTCTTTTTTCAGCTCCGTTTCCAGCTCTTTAAGTTCTTCGCGGACTTTGGTCCACACGTCTTCTTTCTTTTCCCAATCGAAACCTACATTACGAGCTTTGTCTTGAATGCGGTAGGCTTTAATCATCGAAGGTAATGATTGCGGCACCCCACTCAGTACGCTGCTGTTGCCATCCTGCTCCTTTTGCTTGACACGCTCCCATGTTTGTTCCATTTCAACATCTGTTTCCGGAGTATCATCAAGTGATGAATTCTCTGCTTTGTAGACTACCTGACCCTTGGCATTCATCTCCATATCAGGATTGACAACACGAAACGACTCGTTCTCAATGCCCCAATCTCCCTCATTCTCCTTCCAGTTGATAAAGGGATGGCGAAACATCAACTTGTCTGCCTCTTGATTGCACACGTCGACAATATCGAACTTATCATCTTCTTGGCCTATGATCGAATAGAACATAACATGCTCCATCACATCGCCCAACTCCTTCATAATCTCATGGTAATCGTTCCTAATCAATGCATCGGCTAACTCAAACACCTCTTCTATTGTGTTTGTCCTGAGGCTTTGAAAAGTCTGTTTCCTATCCCATGGACATTCCTTTCGCAAACGATACTGCACGTCAAGCAATCGACCGAAAGCTGCTAATATTTCTTCTCGCGAGTGCACTTTTCTATCTTTTTAATGCAAAGATACTTATTTTAGATGGAAAATTAGTAAATTTGCAAGGTTTTTATGGCATTAAACAAGGTAAAATAAGATAAACTTAAATGGAATTAGCAAGTAAGTATGACCCAAAGGAGGTAGAATCGAAATGGTATGAGTATTGGCTAAACAACAAACTGTTTAGCTCCAAGCCCGATGGTCGCGAGCCATATACGGTCGTCATTCCGCCACCAAACGTTACCGGTGTGCTTCATATGGGACACATGCTGAATAATACTATACAAGATATATTGGTGCGCCGCGCACGCATGGAAGGCAAGAATGCTTGCTGGGTGCCGGGCACTGACCATGCTTCCATTGCTACTGAGGCAAAAGTAGTAAACAAGCTTGCCGAGCAAGGCATTAAGAAAACCGACCTCACTCGCGAGGAGTTTTTGGACCACGCATGGGATTGGACTCATGAGCATGGTGGCATTATCTTGAAGCAGCTCCGCAAACTGGGATGCTCCTGCGACTGGGACCGCACTGCTTTTACTATGGACGAGACTCGTTCGAAAGGCGTAATAAAAGTTTTCATTGACCTGTACAATAAGGGATTAATCTACCGTGGCGTGCGCATGGTGCATTGGGATCCACAAGCTCAGACTGCCCTTTCTGATGAGGAAGTGATTTATAAGGAAGAGCATTCGAAGCTATATTATCTCAAATATTATATTTGTCCTGAAGACCAAGCAAGCATTGTACGCAAGGATGAAGGCAATGTGATGCACCAAGATGCCAAGGGCTATTATGCCGTTGTGGCCACCACGCGTCCCGAAACTATCATGGGTGATACCGCTATGTGTATCAATCCCGAAGACGTGAAGAACACATGGCTGCACGGCAAACGTGTTGTCGTGCCCTTGGTAAACCGTACCATTCCTGTCATCGAGGACAGCTATGTAGACATTGAATTTGGTACGGGATGCTTGAAAGTTACTCCAGCTCACGACATCAACGACCATGCACTTGGCTTGAAGCATGGATTGGAGACTATAGACATTTTCAACGACAACGGCACTATATCAGAGGCTGCTGGCATTTATGTGGGGCAAGACCGTATGGATGTCAGGAAGCAGATAACGGAAGACTTGCAAGCGGCAGGTCTCATGGAGAAAGTCGAGGACTACGACAATAAGGTTGGCTTCTCCGAACGCACCAAGGTGCCTATCGAACCCAAGCTTTCCACACAGTGGTTTCTCAAGATGCAGCATTTTGCTGACATCGCATTGGCTCCTGTGATGGATGACGATATTGAATTTTATCCAAAGAAATACAAGAACACCTACCGCCATTGGTTGGAGAATATCAAAGACTGGTGCATCTCACGCCAGCTCTGGTGGGGACATCGCATCCCTGCTTATTATTTCAAAAATACCGAAGGTAAGAGCGAATATGTAGTGGCAGAGACTGCAGAACAGGCTTTGATCGAAGCTCAGAAACAGGTTCCAACACTCCAAATGGAAGACTTGGAGCAAGAGAGCGATTGTCTTGACACTTGGTTTTCTTCATGGTTGTGGCCTATCTCCGTATTCGACGGTGTGAACAATCCAGACAATGAGGAAATCAAATACTATTATCCCACATCCGATTTGGTTACCGGACCAGATATTATTTTCTTCTGGGTGGCTCGTATGATTATGGCGGGTTACGAATATCGTGGCACTTTCCCCTTTAAGCATGTGTATTTCACAGGAATTGTTCGCGATAAGATTGGCCGAAAGATGAGTAAGTCTCTCGGCAATTCACCCGACCCATTGATGCTCATCGAACAGTATGGTGCCGATGGTGTTCGTATGGGTATGATGCTCTCTGCACCTGCAGGCAACGACATTCTCTTTGACGAGAACCTCTGTGAACAGGGAAGAAACTTCAACAACAAGATTTGGAACGCATTCCGTTTGGTTCAAGGATGGGAAACCGCTGACACTGCCCAACCCACCGAAAACAAGTTAGCCGTCTCTTGGTTTGCAGCCAAACTCAAGGAAGTAAGTGCTGATATGGACGAGCAGTTTAAGAGTTACCGCATATCGGAGGCTCTGATGACCGTATATAAACTATTCTGGGACGAGTTCTCAAGCTGGTATTTGGAAATGATCAAGCCCGAGTACGGCAAGCCTATCGACAAGATAACATACGATGCAACGCTTAAATTCTTTGATGATTTGCTAAAAATGCTGCATCCGTTCATGCCCTTTATCACCGAAGAATTGTGGCAACACATTTTCGACCGACAAGATGGTGAAAGCATCATGAAAGCAACCCTCAACATTGCTTCGCCCACAAGCAAAGATCAAGAACTTTGCAGCGATATAGAAATGGTGAAGCAAGTGATTTCCGGAGTGCGTATGGTACGTAACCAAAAGAACATTGCACAGAAGGAAACACTTGAACTTCAGATAGTTGGTAACAACAAGTTCGAGAAATACAATAGCATCATTACTAAGATGGCCAACCTCTGTTCCATCAATATTGTAGCTGAGAAAGCTGCTGATGCAAGCGCTTTCATGGTGGGCACCGATGAGTTTGCCGTGCCTGTTGGCAACTTGATTGATGTTGAAGTAGAAATTGCAAAGCAAGAGAAAGAGCTGCAGCATTTGGAAGGATTCCTTGCCGGAATCAAGAAAAAACTATCCAATGCAAACTTTGTTTCCAATGCACCGGAAGCTGTAGTTGCCCGGGAGCGCAAGAAACAAAGTGACTCTGAGGAGAAGATTGCAGCACTTAAAGAATCGCTTGCGACCCTCAAGAACAAATAATATGAAACACTTCCTCTATGTTTTCCTAATCCTCATCGTTGCTATATGTAGTTTTTCCTCGTGTAGCAACGATGAATCTATTGATATTAACGATATCAATAAACAAACGATCCTGGTCTTCATGCCGTGGACCGGAGATAATCTTTCTAAAATTATATTTAAGGAAAACCTTGACAGTATTGAGGGAGCTATCACCAGAGCCAAAGGGCTCAATGGCAGACTGCTTGTATTTCTAAGCACTTCGGCAACTTCGTCAGACCTCTACGAAGTCACATATCAGAAAGGGGAAATCATTCATACTCCTATTAAGACATACTCCGGGAAAGACTACACCACAACTGCCGGCATCGCACAAATACTAAATGATGTGAAAGACAATGCATACGCGCTAAACTATGCTATGATGATAGGCTGCCACGGATGCGGATGGACTTATAAAAACGACTGGACTAACTATCCTTATCAGGCCAAAATGAATTTCATGCGGGCAGACGATACAAGTTGGAATCAGGCCAAAGTTTCTCCTTATGGCAACTTTGTCAACGATACGCCAACACCTCCTACCCGATTTTTTGGCAGCGTAAACGACATGGGCAATGCTATCGACGTTGGCGACTTGGCTCACGGCATACAAGAAGCCGGCATCAAGATGCAATTCATCATGTTTGACGATTGCTATATGGCTAATGTCGAAACTGCCTACGAACTGCGCTATGCCACTAATTTCCTGATAGGTTCCACTTCGGAAGTCATGCTCATCGGAGTGCCATATCAAACCGTATGGCGCACTCTTGCTACCCCCACACCTGCGTATAAAAAAACAGTTGACGCTTTCAACACCTATTATAAATCATACAGATCGCCGTATGGTGCACTCTCGGCCATAGACTGCAGAAAGGTTGAAAGACTGGCAGAAGTGATGCGGGAGATTAACAAGCAAAATATACTGGAAGACAACATGATAGATAGTCTTCAAGTATTAGACGGCTTTGAATCTCCCATTTTCTATGATATGGGACACTATGTAGAGAAGCTGTATGCCCAACCATCTCTTCTCAGCGATTTTCATGCAAGGCTCAGCGAAGTTGTAACAGCTACTGCAACTACAGACACGCTATACTCTGCACTGTTCAGGCCATACACAAAAATAAAAAACTACTCAGGCTTGACTATTTCAGACCCAAGCAGAAATTCCGTAGTATTGAAGGGAAAAGAAAAAACGGCTTGGTGGAAAGCCACCCATTAACCGTTATTCGTAATCGTCGATAACCGAATTAACAAAGTCCATCATGGGTTTGGCGACCTTGAAGATCTTCACCATTTTTTGTTCCCAGTCGTCTCCCTCAAAAAAATCATCGGGAACTACCTGCCAGGCACAGTAGTCTTTCATCCTCAAATATTGGATAAACTCATAATCGTTTGGGAAATCCTTGGGTGCGCGCTTTAGATGAGCAATACCAAATCCCTTTGGGGCCACATGGTCATCGCTCCACTCTGATTCGTTGGCATAGCCAAAGTTTTTTATAAATTCCCCATTCTCCACACACTTGCGCCATACATCTATATTCCCCATGATCTCATTGCGGATCGAAGTGAGAATGTTGGTTGGCAGCCAATAGGGGCCTACAGCAAGCAGACAATGACCCGGCTGTACGTGGATATAGTAGCCCGCATGCAATTTCTTCCTACCATATGCTGCTATATATGCTCCAAAATGACGCTTATAGGGCGACTTGTCCGGAGAAAAACGGATATCCCGATAAAAGCGATATGTACAGTCCTTTGCTGTGAGGTGGGATATCGACGGGTCAATTTTGCTAATGGCAGCTATCGCTTTTTCCACACCTTCGTCGAACGAAGTTTTAGCTGCAAGATATTCGTTCTTGTGTTCTTGAAACCATGGACGATTGTTGTTGGCAGCTATATCTGTCAAGAATGACATTATTTTTTTCAGTTCCATTTCCTTTAGTCTAATTTACTTCCTTCCAATAGTTTAGGGCAGAATGTATCAAACGGGCACTTTTCGCATTGTGGACGTGCGCTCCGGCAGATATACCTGCCGTGCAACAAGAGCCAATGGTGAGCCTTGGGAATATCCTCCTCCGGAATCTCACGAATCAAGTATTTCTCCACCTTCAATGGAGTGTTAGCTGTTTGGGGCACCAATCCAAGACGGCGAGACACGCGATAGACATGAGTGTCCACGGCCATGGCAGCCTTACCAAACCACACAGCCTGCATCACATTGGCCGTCTTGCGTCCTACGCCTGGCAACTTTATCATTTCCTTGGGCTCTTCGGGCACATCGCCCCCATAGTTTTCAACCAACATCCGAGCCATTTCCACCAAATGTCTCGACTTAGCATTGGGATAACTTACCGAGCGCACATACTCGAAAACCTCCTCCGGCTCAGCTGCAGCCATTTCCTTAGCTGTGGGGTAACGACGGAACAGCTCTGGCGTTATCGCATTGATTCGCTTGTCGGTGCACTGAGCCGAGAGCAGTGTAGCGCACAAGAGCTGGAACGCAGATCCAAACTGCAACTCCGTCCCCACAACAGGTTTGTGCTCTCTGAAGTAGGCCAATATATATTCGTAGCGTTCTTTTCTTGTCATAAAATCAACATTGTTCTTGCCACAATATTGTGATAAAGCAAAAATACTACTTTTTAAGAAGAAAGCCAAGAAAAGTCCTACAATTCAACGTAACAATGCATTACCGTTTGCTAAAACTTTTTTATAGATCACTGATTAACCAGTTTGCTGGTGTAGAGACATGAGCAAGTCCATGCCTCTATAGCCCATTAGGGGTGTTTTTTACTTGCGCTCACAGTAGCAATATGAGGATAGAGGCATCCCCCAAGTCTTAAAACAATGCTGCAAAATTGCCTATACATATCATGATCGGTGTATTTCTTCATTACAACACAAAACCGTTGTAATTAAATAAAACAACAAAAAAGCATTGTATATTGATTCTGTTTTGTATCTTTGCAAAAACAAAGCACGAAATCATGAAACTAAAAGCTGTTATCACCGGTGATATTATCCGCTCTACAGATATAGAGTTGGCACACCGACAATTACTGTTATCCACCATCGAAAACGTAACCAAGCAATTAGAAAGCTACTCGCCAATGAAGCTTCAATTTTTTCGTGGCGATAGTTTTCAGATTGTACTTGAAGACATCTCTAACGCTGCCGCTGTTACCATTATGCTTAGAGCTGCCCTGAAGTCTGCAACTCCTCAGGACGAACAACTATGGGACGCCCGTGTAGCACTTGGGGTAGGAACCATAGACTTTGAATCTGGCGATGTTGTAACCTCTGACGGTGAGGCTTTTCGCCTGTCAGGCCGAGGATTGGACAACATGAAGGGACAGAGTTTTGGTGTGTTCACTCCCTGGAAAGACACTAACGACGAACTTGAATTAACCAGTCTGTTTGTTGACAAGCTCATTACAGGTTGGAAGAAAAATCAAGCTGCTGTTATTTTCTACAGCATAGGCATGGGTATGACGCAGATAGAAATTGCAACAATCATGAATACGAGCCAACAAAATGTAAGCAGGCTTCTTGGTACAGCCAGCGAGTCATTTGTTATTCGATATATTAACCGATATCATCAAATCATCGAAAGAAACACAGAACAATGAACGTATTATTACTCGTCAAACTACTGTTGGCCCATTGTTTGGGAGACTTTGTTTTTCAACCAGACTGGCTGGTAAGAAAGAAGAGAAGCAGCGGCAAATATCTATATATCGGGTTGCACAGCTTGATCCATGCATTCTTGTTTGCTATGCTGTGCCTTCAGCCATCAAGTGGGGCGTTCAGCAAATCTACTTTCTCCATATCCGCAATAATATTCATAAGCCATTTTATTATAGACGTATGTAAAATAAAATTTACATCCGATAATACAGGAGGCTTCATTACCGACCAAATATGCCACCTTCTTGTTATCCTTGCCATCTGGATAACTCATGCAGATGGGCCAAGTATAGAATATTTCCTACTTCATCAAATAGAGCACAATAGTCGACTATGGCTCATTATCATGGCATACGTTCTCATACTTCAACCATCCGGCATTATCCTAAATCTATTTATAACGAGGTGGACATCGCAAAACAACAATAACTGTTCGCTACCTAATGCGGGAAAATGGATTGGATATATGGAGCGACTTCTGATACTAACCTTTATCCTGACCAACAACATGGAAGGCGTAGGATTTCTTCTTGCCGCAAAATCTATCTTCAGATTTGGCGATTTGAAGACTGCCAACGATATCAAAACCACCGAATACGTCCTTATTGGTACACTTGCAAGTTTTTCCACAGCCATCATAATCGGGCTGTTAACGCAAAAGCTTATAGCCGCCCTTTAAAGCCTGTGCCACAAAGCTACCATGCCACACCCTCAGAAGACGCTCTGGTTTCATCCGTGTCATACGCAATTTCTGCTAAGTGACATTTAACAGAAGTCTATATAAACTACAAAGAGAGACTGCCACTTCCGCCCAACCCCGCTCCTTTTCAGAGCTATCATGGAGGTGGCGAATGGCAGTCCCTCTTTATTGTTATACAATGTTATAATACAGACCGATGATTATTTAATCAGGTCTACGCTGCGCTTTAAGAATTTATCGAGTGCCTCACCCTTCAGCATACCGTTTTGCAACAGAGCCAAGTCTATGAGCTGATGCACAATGTTGTTGTCTTTGGCATAATCTGACAATATCTTGTTGCGCTTGTCTTTCTGTTCGCTCACAGCCTTCTCGGTATTCTGCACGTCATCTTTCTCCTCCTGAGAAATTTCTTCGGGCTTCTTGTCTTTCTGACTCTGGCGCAATGCAGCCAAACGAGCCTTTAATCCCTTCAACTCACTGTCTACAGGCTTCAGACTCTCAGCAGTAGACTCATTCGTATCGGCCAACACATTCTTGACCAAGGCATGGTCGGCATTGAGCACCACCGTGTAGCTGTCCGGCATCTGTCCATAGAAACTCATACCCGGCTGATATTGGCTCATGTCCTTCATGCGGCGCATATATTCGCTCTGGGTTATCACCACCGGCGTGGCAGTATCCCCCAACGACTCCACGTCCACGTTGAATGTAGCCTTATCGGTTACGGGCATCTGCGAACGGAATACTTCTGACAAAATGTCACGATCTTCCTCCTTAACTGTTGTTTTCTTCGCATCATCCTTTACGATAAGTCGGTCTATGATGTCGCCGTCCACACGCATGAACCTGCTCTT
>CAYVGR010000064.1:0-10160 GCA_964450065.1 uncultured Prevotella sp.
ACGGTTTGACTTTCGACGACGTCCTGCTTATTCCTGCTTATTCCGAAGTATTGCCTAAAGAGGTAGTGTTGAAATCAAAATTCTCTCGTCATATCGACTTGAATGTTCCTTTTGTAACTGCTGCCATGGATACCGTAACCGAATCATCGATGGCCATTGCCATTGCACGTGAAGGTGGTATAGGCGTTATACACAAGAACATGACGATAGAAGAGCAGGCACGCCAGGTAGCTATTGTAAAACGTGCTGAGAACGGTATGATTTATGATCCGGTCACAATCCGACGTGGTCGTACAGTTTGCGATGCCTTGCAAATGATGCATGATTACCATATCGGTGGCATTCCTGTTGTCGACAAAGACAATTACCTTGTTGGGATTGTTACCAATCGGGATCTTCGCTTTGAGCGTCGTTTGGACAAGACTGTGGACGAGGTGATGACTTCTGAAAACCTGGTGACAACGCATCAGCAAACCGATTTGTCGGCTGCAGCCCAAATATTGCAAGAACACAAAATAGAAAAACTGCCGGTTGTTGATGCCAACAATCGTCTAATCGGTCTGATCACTTATAAGGATATCACCAAGGCCAAGGACAAGCCAATGGCCTGCAAGGATGAGAAAGGACGTTTGCGTGTGGCAGCCGGAGTAGGCGTTACGGCAGACACGATCGAGCGTGCACAGGCATTGGTGGACGCCGGGGTGGATGCCATAGTCATAGATACGGCTCACGGCCATTCCAAGGGTGTTGTGGACAAATTGCATGAGGTGAAGTCTGCTTTCCCCAATGTTGATGTTGTGGTGGGAAATATCGCTACCGGAGAAGCTGCCAAATATTTAGTAGACAATGGGGCAGATGCCGTGAAGGTAGGCATAGGTCCTGGCTCTATCTGTACCACTCGCATCGTGGCCGGTGTGGGTATGCCGCAGCTGAGTGCCGTTTATGATGTGTTCTCTGCCCTGAAAGATACCGATGTGCCTCTTATCGCTGATGGCGGATTGCGTTATTCGGGCGACATTGTTAAGGCTTTGGCGGCTGGTGGTAGTTGTGTAATGATAGGCTCGCTTGTTGCTGGAACTGAGGAGTCTCCTGGTGAGACTATTATTTATAACGGTCGCAAGTTTAAGAGTTACCGGGGCATGGGTTCTTTGGAGGCCATGGGACAGAAGAACGGCTCTCGGGACCGATACTTCCAAGGTGACACGAGCGATGTGAAGAAATTGGTGCCGGAAGGTATTGCCGGGCGTGTGCCTTATAAGGGTACGGTTCAGGAGGTAGTCTATCAGTTAATTGGTGGCCTTCGCTCAGGAATGGGCTATTGTGGAGCCAAGACTATAGAGAACCTCCATGATGCCAAGTTTGCTCGTATTACCAATGCCGGTGTTCAGGAGAATCACCCCCATGATATCACGATTACGAGTGAGGCTCCGAACTATTCGAGATACGAATAAAAAGCAAAAATGAGGTGGGAGAGAGCAAGTGTTTACTGACTGGCTCTCCCACGCTCATATTTTATAAAGAAAATATCTAAAATGAAAGCAAAACTGTTGTTGGGCGTCATGCTGATGTGTGGCACCTTGTCTTTTGCCCAAAATACTGATCCCGTGGTGATGACCATTAATGGGAAGCCTGTTCCACGTTCGGAATTTGAATACTCCTATAATAAAAACAATACAGAGGGAGTAATTGACAAGAAGAGCGTGAAGGAATATGTAGACCTTTTTATCAACTATAAATTAAAAGTTGAGGCTGCCAAAGATGCCGGTTTGGATACAATGGTGTCGTTTCAGCAGGAGTTTTCCGGCTATCGCGACCAGCAGATCAGGCCTGCCATGATAAGCGAGGACGATGTAGAGGAAGAAGCTCGGAAAATTTACCGACAGGCTCAACAACAGGTAGATAATAACGGGGGTATGGTGCAGGTGGCTCATATCCTTATTATGATGAAGCAGCAAGCTACGCCCGACGAAAACAGGATGGCCAAGATGCGTATTGATTCTATTTATAATGCTCTGAAGAAAGGAGCCGACTTTGCGACATTGGCCAAACAAGTATCTCAGGATCCTGGTTCTGCCAGCAATGGAGGAGACTTGCCCCTCATCGTGAAGGGGCAGACCCTGAAAGAGTTTGAGGACAAGGCGTGGGGGTTGAAGGATGGTGAGATGAGCGAGCCATTCATGTCTCCGGCTGGTTGGCATATTGTGTTGAAAAAGGGACATCAGAACTTCTATAGCTATGAAAGTCAGCGCGATGCAATCATAAAGTATATAGACCAGAGAGGGCTTCGTGAACAGATTATCAACGCCAAGCTTGACACCTTGGCCAAGAAAGAGCATGTGTCTACTGCGGAACTGTTGGAGGCCAAGCGTGCGGAACTGGAGGCCAAGGATCCGAGTTTGAAATACCTTATCCAGGAGTACTACGATGGACTGCTCCTCTACGAAATCAGTAACCGCACGATATGGGAGAAGGCACAGAAAGATGAACCTGGATTGAAATCTTATTTTAAGAAGAACAAGAAAAACTATAAATGGGAAGAGCCTCGTTTTAAGGGGATAGCATACCACACACGGGATAAGAAGGACATCAAGGCGGTGGCCAAGACCGTGAAGGGATTGCCTTTCGACTCGTGGGCAGAAAAGCTGCGCACTACGTTCAATGCCGACTCGGTGTTGCGAATCAGAGTGGAAAAAGGTTTGTTCAAGAAAGGCGATAATGCCTTGGTAGACCACAGGATATTCAAGGTTGATACTGTTCCGGCCCTCATGAAAGATTTTCCATATACAAATGTTTATGGCAAAAAACTGAAGGCTCCGAAGGAGATGTCGGATGTGAAAGCTTTGGTAGTGACCGATTATCAGGAGTACCTTGAAAAACAATGGGTGGAGCAGCTTCGTAAGAAGTATCAAGTGACGGTGGATGAGAATGTGCTCAATACTGTCAATAAGCATGAATAAAAATATATGAAAATCAAACAGATAGCAATAATAACGGCAATACTGCTGCCCATAGGAATTATGGCCATGACAGGAGGCAACAGTCGTGGACGTTTGGGAAGTCATGTGTCGACAGACACCGCTGCAACAGAGGCCGCCTCCAAGATGGAAGAAACAGTTTTTCCTGAAGGCAGTGTTGTGGACGAAGTGGTTTGGGTGGTAGGCGATGAGCCTATTCTCCGTTCGGATATAGAGATGATGCGAGTGCAGGGAATGGCCGAAGGAATAAGCTGGGGCAGTAACCCCGACTGTGCTATTCCGGAGCAGTTGGCTGTACAGAAACTCTTTTTGCATCAGGCTGTCATCGACTCTATCGAGGTGAGCGAAGCTGAGGTGTCGAGAGGGGTAGAGCAACAGATAAGAAGATGGATAGAGGTTGCTGGTGGACAAGAGAAACTGGAAGAATACCGTAAGCAGAGTGTGAATGAGATGCGAGTATCGTTGCACGATGATTTTAAGAATCAGCAAATCATTCAAAAGATGAAAGATAAGCTGGTGGAGAATATTAAAGTTTCCCCTGCCGCTGTGCGCAAATATTTCCGTATGCTGCCGGAAGACAGTATTCCGTTTGTGCCCACCGAGGTAGAAGTACAGGTGATAGAACGCTCGCCAAAAATCAAGCAGGAAGAGATAAACCGTGTGAAAGATCTGCTGCGTAGTTACACGGAGCGTGTGACCAAGGGCGAAATCACATTTGCAACGTTAGCTCGGCTTTATTCTGAGGATCCTGTGTCGGCACGTTTGGGTGGAGAAATGGATTATATTGGTCGCGGACTTCTCGACCCCGCATTTGCCAATGTGGCCTTCAACCTGACCGACCCCAAGAAGATATCGAAGATTGTAGAGACCGATTTTGGCTTCCATATCATTCAGTTGATAGACAAACGAGGGGATAAGATAAAATGCCGGCATATCTTGCTGAAGCCCAAGGTGTCGGAAGACGAGATCAAGAATGCTGCCGAACAGCTCGACTCCATAGGGATGGATATTCGTTCCGGGAAATTTACTTTTGAAGAGGGTGCATCTTTTCTGTCGGATGATAAAGACACGAGGAACAACCGTGGGCTAATGACCAACGTAACGAATAATGAGATAACTTCCCGTTTCCAGATGAAAGAGTTGCCTACTGAAGTAGCTCGCGTGGTGGATACGATGAAAGTGGGTAGTATCTCGAAACCGTTCCAGATGATAAACAACAAGGGTAAGACTGTCGTTGTTATTGCTAAGCTGAAGAGCCGCACGGAAGGACACAAGGCCACGATTACCGAGGATTTCCAAGTCATGAAGCATGTGGTTTTGGCAAAAGAGCGGGAGAAGGCTATCAACGAGTGGGTTTCGGAAAAGATCAAACGTACATACGTTCGGATGAATGAACGGTACAAGGACTGCCAGTTTCAGTATCAGGGTTGGAATAAATGACACATCGAAGCATCTATAGCGCTTTAGATACAAGGCATAGAGTTATCTTAACGATGATTCTATGCCTCTTTGTCCTGGGCATGCTCCATGCTGCCGATAGGAAGGGCAAGCGTAAAAAGGTGGAAGACGAGCGAGTATATCTTGTCCATGCCGATGAGCTGAGGTACGACATGTATGGTCCTAATCCCGATGCACAGATAGTGAAAGGACGTGTAGCCTTTACGCACAAAGGGGCACGCTTGAATTGTGACAGTGCATACTTTTTTCAGTCTACCAATTCGGTCAGAGCCTTTGGGCATGTACGCTTTCGCCAAGGCGACACGTTGTCACTTACTTGCAACCGGGCATGGTACGATGGACAGCAACAGATGTTGGAGGCTCGGCAGAATGTAGTGTTGAAACACCGCAAGCAGACACTGTATACAGACAGCTTGAATTACGATCGACTGTACGAGTATGCCTATTTCTTTAACGGGGGACGACTGGTCGATGGTGAAAGTAAGCTGAGTTCGGATTGGGGAGAGTATCATACAAGTACCCGTATGGCTCGGTTCAACTTAGATGTTCAGTTGCAAACCCCCAAAAATCGCGTATCCACAGATACATTGTATTATGATACAGGCCGATCGCAGGCTCATGTGGTGGGAATGTACACACCCGATAAAGGAAGGGGCGAGGTAGGGCCTTCGATCATCAAGAGTTCCACAGGCACTATCACTACCACCAATGCATATTTTAATACGGCCAAAGACGAAGCAGAGATGTATGACCGGTCTACAGTGGTGGATGGGGAGAAGACTATAATTGCCGACACGTTGTTTTATAATAGCGAGACCGGACGTAATCGTGGTATAGGTAATGTAGTCTATGTTGACAGCAAGAACAAAAACAAGCTTACGTGTGGAGAGGTAGAATATAATGAGAAGACTGGTAGTGGATATGCCACGAAAAAAGCCCTCGCCATAGACTTCTCCCAAAAAGACACGCTGTATATGCATGCCGACACGATGCGTATCGAAACTTTTAATATCAACACCGATTCTGTTTATCGTAAGGTGCATTGCTATGATAAGGTTCGTGCATATCGTGTGGATTTGCAGGCAGTGTGCGACTCGCTGGTGTTCGATTCCAGAGACTCCTGTATGACAATGTATGATGACCCCATTGTCTGGAATATAGGTAGACAGCTGTTGGGCGAGGTGATCAAGGTGTACATGAATGATTCTACCGTTCGAGAAGCCCATGTGTTGGGGCAGGCCTTGTCGGTGGAACAGCTGCCGGACAGCACGCATTACAATCAGATATCATGCAGGGATATGTATGCATATTTTATCGATGGAAACATTCGTCGGAGTGATGCCGTGAGCAATGTGCGTGCTATCTATTATCCAATAGACGACAAGGACAGTACGCTTATCGGTCTGAATTATACCGAGACGGATACGATGAGAATGTATATATCTCCCGAACGTAGATTGGAACGAATATGGATGCCTAAGGCCGAAGGCACACTCTATCCGATGACCCAAATTTCGCCGTCTCAGTATAAGTTGGATAATTTCGCGTGGTTTGACTATGTTCGCCCTATAGATAAGGATGATGTCTTTAATTGGCGAGGTAAGGCACAGGGAACGGAGATCAGGAATGTCGTGAGACATGCGGCTCCCCTGCAAAAGATTACCTCTGATGCAGAGGCCCCTAAAGAGCCGGACACGACAGGAGGCCAATAGCATGAGTCTGTTTTTTCAAAGCCGTAAACCACACAAGTTTCATCATGTGATGATATATACTGACGAGCGAAAGGAAAGACTGCATCGCATGGAACGTCAGGCCAAGGAAGAAGTGGCAAAGTCACCGACGATAGGAGAGAAAGAAGCGGAGCCAAGAATCAACTTTGCAGAATATCGGCTGGTGCGGCACGATCATCAAAGAAGAAACCTTTCCTTAGCCTGCCGTATAGGTGTTATGGTGCTTGTCTTATTTATTTTAGTTTTTCTATTGATACTATGAGTGACGTTATACAACTTCTACCGGATTCGGTAGCCAACCAGATTGCAGCAGGAGAGGTGATACAACGTCCCGCCTCTGTTGTCAAGGAGCTGATGGAGAATGCTGTGGACGCTGGTGCAAGCCATGTCCATGTGCTCGTGGTGGATGCGGGCAGAACTTCTATACAAGTGATAGACGATGGTAAAGGTATGTCGGAGACCGATGCAAGGTTGTCGTTCGACCGTCATGCCACATCAAAGATACGTATGGCCGACGACCTGTTCAATCTCCACACCATGGGCTTTCGTGGTGAAGCTTTGGCATCTATAGCAGCTGTGGCGCATGTCGAACTGAAGACCCGGACCGAACACGAGGAAATAGGAACTCAACTCTCAATAGCTGGATCGCGGTTTGCCAACCAAGAACCCTGTGCGTGCCCTGTGGGGTCTAATTTTATGATAGAAAATCTTTTTTATAATGTGCCGGCACGAAGAAAGTTCTTAAAGTCGAACACCACGGAGCTCAATCACATTATCAAGGCTTTCGAACGCATAGTGTTGGTATATCCGGAAGTATCCTTTACTTTCCACAGCAATGGGTCGGAGATGTATAATCTTCGTGTGGGTGGCTTGCGCCAGCGTATTTTAGATGTTTTTGGCAAGCGTGTTAATCAGGATTTGCTGCCCGTGGGTGTGGAAACTTCTTTGTGTGGGTTGAAAGGCTTTGTGGGCAAACCGGAGTCGGCAAGGAAGAAAGGTGTACATCAGTTTTTCTTTGTCAATGGCCGATATATGCGCCACCCATACTTTCACAAGGCAGTGATGACGGCCTTCGAACGACTGGTTCCTCAGGGGACTCAGGTGCCCTATTTCCTGTATTTTGATGTAGATCCTAAAGATATTGACGTTAATATACATCCTACTAAAACAGAAATCAAGTTTGAAAACGAACAGGCTATATGGCAAATTTTAATGGCTTCCGTCAAGGATGCTGTTGGAAGGTTCAACGACGTGTCGGTCATAGAATTTGATACAGAGGGGAAACCGGATATTCCTGTATATAATCCCCAAACAGATGCGCAGCTTCCTGAAATAAACCTCAATCCGCAATACAATCCTTTTGGCAGTACAGGTGGTGCAAAGACGGAGCGACGCAACAAAGGTGGACATGAGCATGAGGGGCGCGAAGTCGTTCGTTCAAAAGTTGTTGACCAGTGGCAGGAGCTATATACAGGTCTGGAGCCGGAGAGCACACCTATGCCCGAAACCCTGTTTGCGGAGAACAAGGAAGGAGAGAAAAGCCTGATAGACGACAAATCTCCCAGCCATTATCAATATAAGGGTAGGTATATTATGACGGCAGTGAAATCAGGACTGATGATCGTTGATCAGCATCGTGCCCATGTCCGCATGCTTTTCGAGCAGTATCAAAAGCAGCTGGCTGCTCGGAAGATTCATGCACAGAAAATGCTTTTCCCGGAAACCTTACAGCTTTCGGCCCGGGAGGAGACGATTCTCAATACGATTCATGAAGAAGTGGCAGCCATGGGCTTCGAGCTAACGGGCTTAGGGAGTGGCACCTATGCGCTTAATGCTGTTCCTGAAGGATTTGAAGGTGTGGACGTTCTGCGCTTGGTGCACGATATGTTGTTGTCGGCCGAGGAGAAGGGAGCATCGGTCAAGCACGAGATTCAGGACACGTTGGCACTTAGCTTGGCGAAGGCTGCTGCTATTCCATACGGCCAGGTGCTGTTGAATGACGAAATGGAACATGTTATTAACGGTTTGTTTTTGTGCTCGAACGTCAACTATACGCCTGATGGTAAAAGTATTTTATATATTTTAAGACAGGAAGAAATAGAGCAAAAGCTTAAGTAATTATAAAAAAATGCTGCTAATAAGCTACTGAAAGGTGTTATTTTCAATTTTTCAACAAAATTTTCCAACAAAAGCCACCAACTATAAAAAAATATTATTAACTTTGTCGCCGTATAGTATACTGAAGGAGAACAATTCAAGAAGATTATATATTAGATAACAAAAAAGTAGATTATGAAAAAGTTTTTAATGACACTGGCTATTGCTGGTATTTCCATGGGCGCATTTGCTCAGGATTCTGATCCTGTACAGAAGTACAGTGTAGCAACAAACTCTTTTTGGAGTAACTGGTTTATTCAGGTAGGTGGTGATTGGCATTCTTGGTATCCCGACGAGGAACATGGTCGCGATTTCCACAAGGGTGTTGGCTTCCTTTCTAAAGATCGCCGTACTTTCGGTGGTGCAATTGCCTTAGGTAAATGGTTTACTCCGGGCCTTGGTCTTCGTACCAAAATGCAGGCTTGGCAGGGTAAGAGCATGAACAAGACGAATGGTGAATACAACAAGTTTGATATGTGGATTCTGAATGAGCATATCATGTTCAACTTGAGCAACCTCTTCTGCGGCTACAACCCTAACCGTGTATGGAACGTAATTCCTTTCATGGGTGGTGGTGTTTCTCGTAATATGAGCGCTAATCTCTATGCTATGCAGTTGAGTGCAGGTATTCAATCCACATGGCGTTTGGGTAAGCACGTTAATCTCTATCTGGAGGCAGGCTGGAACCGCATGGAGGAAGACTTCTCAGCTATTGAGGGAACTGCTTTGAACAACTCGCACCACAACCGTAGTTGGGAGGATAAAGACAACGATGTATATGGAGAAATCGGTCTGACCTTCAACTTGGGTAAGGCAACATGGGAGAAGACTCCGGATGTTGACGCTATTAAAGCTCTTTCTCAGAGCCAGATCGACGCTCTTAACGCACAGCTCAATGATGCTAATGCAGAAAATGCTCGTCTGAAGAATTTGTTGGCTAACCAGCCTAAACCAGAGACACCGAAGGCTGTTAAGGAATTTGTGACAACACCAGTTTCTGTATTCTTTAACATCAACCGCACGAACATTGCTTCGCAGAAGGATCTCGTAAACGTACAGGCTATTGCTAAGTATGCAAAGGAGAACGGCAGCAAGTTGGCAGTAACTGGTTATGCTGATAGCGCAACCGGTACTCCGGAAATCAACCAGCGCTTGTCTGAGGGTCGTGCTGCAACTGTAGCCGACGAGCTCGTTAAGCTTGGTATCGACCGTAGCAAAATCTCTACTGTAGGTAAGGGTGGAGTTGATGATCTCTCACCAATTTCATTTAACCGTCGTGCAACTGTTCAGGTTACTGAATAATTTAGCTTTTTAATCAGCTTTCTTTCAAGAAAGTAATTGATATAAATTTAGAGGTGCATTATCCACGTGGATAATGCACCTTTTTCTTTACAAACACCTTTCTGTGCTTTGTAAATTCAAAAAGAACTTGGCTTTCGTCTGAAATTCGCAAAATTTGGGAAGTTTAGCAGTTGCCTGATTATCAGAAGATTAATAAAATTATCCTTGCGAGTCCTATTTAGTCACCTGCGATTAGATATTGAATGGCAGGACGACAAAGCCCTATACGCATTGCGTTCAAGATTTATTCGCACGACAATCAAAGCTAAAACACACTGCGATAAAACACTAAACGCACCGTCCGCGAAATTTCCCCGTTTCTCCAGCCGAAAACATAGGTCAAAACATGGCGCATTTTTCTCCAGATGCTCTTAAAAAGAGCACCCGAAAAATGGTAATTATATTTTATAAAATGAAGAGAGAGGAGGAAGTGAAGAGTGAAGAATAGTTAGTCGACCCTCAAAAAGGCGACATCGCATTTTTCATATAGACCTGCGGG
>CAYVGR010000065.1:0-9982 GCA_964450065.1 uncultured Prevotella sp.
ATCAATGGATGCAAGTATTTTCTTCATAAAAATATAGATAGAAACATTAAAAGATACATGGTAAAAGGAAGGATAATACAAAGATAATCAAAAAAAGCGTCGTATGTTTTATTCTGAATATTTTTTTAACCCTTAATTTTCACTCATGCGACATGAAACCAGCTTTTTGTTGTTTTCTGCAAAAAAAACAGTCTCCTCTCATATTAAAGTAGTATATTTGTATGCTTTATTTAGGGGAGGTTCGTGTCCGTCCTCCTTTGTCTAACCGATTTGTCATTCATAGTTTATGATAAAAACAGTAACATCTTTTCAATCGTTTGTTTCCAAACTCCAGGGTGGAGCCGGTGTGTGGAAAAAACGGATATCAGTGCGTAGTATGACCGTGGGAATGTGTTTGCTTGGCTCGTTTCCGCTGTTTGGACAGAAGAAACCGCTCGACCACGAAGTCTATGATGGCTGGCAGCGCATTGCCGCGCCGGCACTCTCGCCCGACGGAGCTTTCTTGTCTTATCAAATTAACCCGCAGGAGGGTGATGGGACGTTGTACATCCGCAACAACAAGAGCAAGAAAACGATAGCCGTTGCACGTGGATACAAGGCGCAGCTGACGGACAAGGGACTGTATGCGGTGTGCCTTGTGAAACCCCTGTTCCAACAGACGAGACAAGCGAAAATCAAGAAAAAGAAGGCCGACGACATGCCTATGGATTCGCTGGCAATCATCAACCTGCGGACAGGCAATATCAAGCGCTTTGCCCATGTGCGCTCGTACAAATTGGGAAAATATGCCAATCAGGCCGTTGCATTCAGTGTAAAGGACACGACGCTCATACCCAAGCAGGATCGGAAGAAGAAAGATGTGGGCTATCCCACGCTCATCTATCACTTTGCGACGGGTAAGACAGACACACTGTGCCATGTGGACAGCTATGCGATGAACAAGCAGGGGACGGTGCTGGCATACGTCAGCCAATACAAGAAGAACAGCACTATGCTCCGGGCACACGATATTTCGTCCGGACAGTCTGTGCAGCTGGGCGATACGCTTGCCTATTATTCGTTGCCGGAATTCAACGAGGCGGGCACGCAGATGCTGTATCTGCAATCGGCCGACACACTCGGTTCGGGCAGCAAACATTGCAGTCTTTACCGCTACACGGTAGGACAAGGTGGGGTAGAGAAACTTGCAGATGCCACGCCTGGTGGCTGTCCCGACGGGTGGGGCATCAATGAGAACAGCAAGCCCTTTTTTAGCCGTAACGGAGAGAATATATTTGTGGGTATTGCCCCTTATATCGCACCTGATGATACCACGCTCTACAGCTTCGAAACGGCCAGTCTGGATATATGGAACTGGGACGCACCCGTGCTTCCGCCTAAAGAGAAAGCCGGCCTGAAGGAATTGAAAAAGAAGAATTGCCTTACGATCTACAACAACGGGCGTCTCGTCCCGATGACCACTTCTATGTACGACCGCATCAGGATTATCGACCGAGGCAATGCCGACTATGTGCTTTCCTTGGACAGAACCGCCAATATGGTGGAAACGCAGTGGAGCTATCAGACACTTGTTAGTGTGAGCCTTGTAGAACTCTCTACGGGTAAGCGAATACCTGTTGTCAAAGGACAGGTGACCAATGTCACGGCATCGCCCGGGGCCAAGTATGTGGCATGGTTCGACCTAACGAGCAGTCAGTGGATGGCCTACGACGTGGCTACGGGCAGGACCCGCAATCTGACCGCTGGCATGAAGGTGAATTTCTGGGACGAGGAAGACGACCACCCCATGCTGAAAGAACCCTACGGCGAAGCTGGATGGACGGAGGGAGACCGTGACCTCTTGCTTTACGACCAATATGACTTGTGGCGCATGCCGATGAACGGCGACAAGCCCGTATGCCTTACAAAAGGCAAGGGTAGGGAGAACAACCGCGTGTATCGTTTCATGAACTTGAAAGACAGCGACGACCCGATTGCCATTGCATCATCGGAGACGATGCTGCTCACTGTTTTTGACAAGTCAAGCAAGATGAATGGTTTCTCTAAGACCAACCTTGGCGGGAATCTGAAAGACCTCACCCTTGAAGAGTGGTCGCAATCGCTTGTTAGGAAGGCGCGCAACAGCAACACTTATGCTTATATGCGCGGGAACTTCCAGCATCCAAACGACCTGTATATCACCACAAATGATTTTGCCACACAACAGAAACTCACGGCCATCAACCTGCAGCAGAAAGATTATAACTGGGGAACCGTGGAACTGGTACACTGGAATGCCTTTGACGGAACCCGTCTGGATGGATTGCTCTACAAGCCCGAGGACTTCGATGCCGGCAAGAAATATCCGGTTATGATTTACTTTTATGAGAAAAGTTCTGAAGGACTTTACAAATATATCGAGCCCCAGCCGAGCTGGTCGATTATCAACATTGCCTTTTATACCAGCCGCGGCTATCTCGTGTTCGTTCCGGATATAGTGTACAAGTCGGGGCTGCCTGGTGAGAGTGCCTACAACTGCATAGTAAGCGGAGCCCGACAACTTGCCCGGAAGCCTTGGGTGGATGCCGGGAATATGGCCATTCAAGGACAAAGCTGGGGTGGCTATCAGGTGGCTTATCTCATTACGCGAACGAATATGTTCAAGGCAGCCGGCGCTGGTGCGCCCGTCTCCAATATGACAAGTGCTTTCGGTGGTATACGCTGGGGAGCGGGAAACAGCAGACAAGGACAATATGAGGAGGGACAAAGTCGTATCGGACACAACCTCTGGGAGGCCCCCGAACTCTATATTTCGAACTCGCCCCTTTTTAAACTGCCCAATGTCGAGACGCCGGTGCTCATCATGCACAACGATGCCGACGGTGCCGTGCCATGGTATCAGGGTATTGAAATGTTTATGGGGCTGCGACGGTTGGGCAAGCCTGCTTGGTTGCTCCAGTACAATAATGAGGAGCACAATCTCAAGGAACGCCGCAATCGCAAGGACCTTTCCATTCGCCTGCAGCAATTCTTTGACTACGAATTGAAGGGTGCACCTCAGCCGGCATGGATGAAAACCGGCCTTCCCATGCTCAGGAAGGGTCAGTATTTCGGCTACGAAAATGCTGAATAAACAGATGAATGTGTGACTGTCGCTTTGCTAATCAACTCTTGGGCGGGAGGGTAGAATCACACTGATCCGGTGGAAGGGTTGGGCAGGATTCGACATACTGCCTTCGTATCTCCTCCTGACTTCGCAGATAAGCTCCCTGTTGCATCTCATTCAACCCATGCCCGTCGACAATGCGTCCGTTGGCAGTATCGGCCAAGCCAAGCTCTATGGTACGCATGAGGTCTTCTTTCAGGTCTTTGTCGTAAACCGGGGACATCACTTCGATACGGTTTAGCAGGTTGCGGGGCATCCAGTCTGCGGATCCGATATAATATTTGTTGCGACCGCCGTTGCAGAATACCAGTATCCGGCTGTGTTCCAGATAACGGTCGATGATACCCACGGCTTTGATGTTGTCGGATATGCCCGGTACACCAGGGACAAGTGAGCAGTTGCCGCGAATGACAATGTCGATATTCACACCGGCCTGCGATGCCTCATAGAGTTTAGTCACGAGATCCTTGTCGGTGATGTGGTTGATTTTAACCTTGAGCCAGGCCTCCTTGCCCTCTTTCGCATTCCTTATCTCAATGTCGAGCATGCGCAGAATGCGTCGTTTCATGGCATTGGGTGAAACGAGCAACTGATTGAACCGCACCTGCTGGAAGGGACGTTGTATAAACTGGAACACTTTGGCAACCTCCGATACTATGGAAGGGCGGGCTGTTATCATCAAGTAGTCGGTGTAGGTCTTGGCATTGCCCTCATGGAAGTTTCCTGTACCAATGCAGGCAATGTCGCCATGCTTATCCTTGATGTAAAGGAGTTTGGAATGAACTTTCAGACCTTCTACCCCAAAAATCACATTAACGCCTTCTTCCTGCATGCGTTTGCTCCACATGATATTGCTTTCCTCATCGAACCGGGCAAGGAGTTCCACAACAGCTGTCACTTTCTTGCCATTGCGCGCCGCACAAATGAGTGCCTCGACAACCTTGGAGTCTTTGGCCAGGCGATAGAGTGTGGTCTTGATTTCCTTCACTTCGGGTTTCAGGGCAGCCTCGCGCAGCACGCGGATGTACCCGTTAAAGCTGTGGTAGGGCACATGTATGAAGCGGTCTTTGCGACGAATGAGATCAAGAATGCTCTCTTCTGACATGAACTCCGGCTTCATTACCTGTTTCCACTTGGGGTATTTCAGGTTGGAGTGTCCGCAGTCGGGGAAGTTCATCAGGTCTTTATGGTTTTGGTATCGTTCGCTGCTCAGTGTAGTGTCGAGTTCGCGTACCTTGAGCTTGCCCATAATAGTTTTCTGCATGTCGCTGGGCATGTCACGGTCGTATATCACGCGGATAGGCTCGCCGTGCTTGCGGCTACTTACGCCCAAGGCGATACGTTCCATGGTGCCGTAGTCGGAATCGTTGTCAACCTCCATTTCCGCATCCTTGGTAAACTTGAAACTGAAAGCGCGGTAGTGGTTCTTGGGAAAACCGATGAAGATTAGCGGTAGGCAATAACGTATTACGTCATCGAGATACATGATGTTGTCAAAGCCCTCGGAACTGGGTATCTTGATGAATCGCCCGTAGACCTTGTCAGGAACTTTGATAATAGCATATTTAGTTTTTTTGTTGTCATCCTTAATCTTTTCAATCAATAGGTAGATGCGGTTGTCTTCCAGCGCACTGAAACTTTTCAGCTCATTGAGCCAAATGGGATTGGTAGAGCCGTTGAGTTTGTCGTAATAGAACTCACGGAGCCACACTTTCTGCTCGTCATTGAGCTGGGTCTCGTTGAGCATCCTGATGTTATGGGCTTCGAGACCCTTGAATACTTTTTGGATGGCTTGAAGGTACTCCCTGTTGTATTGCTCGTTAAGTCGGTTGATTGTCTTGATGGTTCGCTTGACATTTTGACGCATGCCGTTGGTGATGCCCTGACTTTCGACAATGCGGTTGAGAGATGCCATACGGACGCGGAAGAACTCATCGAGATTGTTGGAGTATATGCCGAGGAACGAGAGCCTTTCCAAAAGAGGGACATATTCTTTCTCAGCTTCTTGCAAGATGCGGTAGTTGAAATACATCCAGCTGACATCTCGATCGACATACATACCTTTCAGTTTGCTGTTGTTTACCTTCATTGAAACATTAGGGGTAATATGAAAGGGGCACGACGTATAGGCCTGCCCCTCTCTGACATGTGTGGTTATTTGTTTCCTGATTCCTTATCCTTTGGATTTTCCCTGGTACCCTTTGGCTTGGGATTGTCCTTAGCCTTAGAATTTTCTTGCTTGTCAGCGGTTTTGTTGACTTTGCCGGATTCAGAATCATTCTCTTTCTTGCTGTTCTTTTTATGTCCGTCTATGGTGGGTTTGTTGAGATCCTCACGGCCTACGACAAGAAAATCGACATCGCCATCAACTACATGCAGGGCTTTGCGAATAGCTTTCACCCCCTCAGAGGGCACTGATATTTCGTGCAGTTTGTCGCATTCGGCAAAAGCCTTGCGGTGAAGAACCTTAGGAATCTTCTCGAAATATACACTTTTCAACTCGTCACAATCGCTGAAAGCGTATGCATCGATTTCTTCTACCGAGGCAGGGATGTGGATGGATTTCAATGCATCACAATCCATAAACGCGTCTCTCTCTATTTTTCTAAGGCTGTTTGGAAGAGTGATGGTCTTGAGATTCTTTTTATTGGCAACAGCCATCTCCCCAATGATTTCAATACCTTCACCAAGGTTGAGCTCGGAGTCATCTCCCAAAACATAGATGAGGCGCTTGTGGTCAGCTGTGCATACAATCTTTTCTTCTATGATAAAATCTTCTGAATCCAACCGTTGTAGTACACGATTTATAATTAAACTTTCAAACTTCTTACCTTTCTTTGATAACTTGCTGATTTTGTCGAGAACTTCTTTCTTTTTCATATAATGCAATTAAGTAGTATGCAAAGATAGTAATATTCCAGCACCAGAGTTGGATACTGATGTTACACTTGTGTTAAGATAATGTTGCAAAATTGAAATATTACAGAACTGTAACATATATGTCATGGTATTTAAACATAAGGGAGATAACTTTGCAAAATCAATCTCAAAAATATCACATTTGTGTATCGGTATTGATATGTAAATTTAATGATGACAGATAATGAAAATCAAGATGTTAATGATACTCTTTTGCCTGACCCAAGTGGCATGGGCACAGGACGAGACGAGAAAAAGGCCTCGCATAGGTGGTACGCTGCGTGGCAAGTACGAGTATCAAACAGAAGAGGGCGAAGGCCGTTTTCAGGTGCGAACGGCTCGTGTCAACGTGCAGGGCAAGGTAACCCCCATAGTAGAATACAAGGCGGAGATAGACCTTTGCGATGAGGGAACTATCAAGATGCTTGATGCTTATACGCGGATAAAGCCGTGGAAAAGCTTCCAATTCACCATCGGGCAAATGAGGGTGCCGTTTACCATAGATGCCCATCGCTCGCCTCACTTACAGTATTTTGCCAATCGAAGTTTCATTGCCAAGCAAGTAGGTAATGTTCGAGACGTTGGTGCAATGGCGGGCTATACGTTTCATGTACGATTCCCCATTCGGATACAAGCCGGGCTTTTCAATGGGTCGGGACTGACAGATCAAAAAGACTATTGGACCAAAGGAATCAACTTTTCTGCCAAGGCCCAGTTCTATTTCCCCTTCAATATTGATTTAGAAACGAGTGTTCAGAAGGTCAAACCCGATGCACACACCGTAATGATGTACGATGCAGGCCTTACCTATCATTATCGCAACTTCCTTGCAGAGGCAGAGTATCTTTACAAGACTTACGCTCACCATGCTTACAAAAACGTGCATGCAGTGAATACATTCATGAACTATGATATTCCGGTGAGGAGAAAGGGTAGCATAATAAAAAAAGTGTCACCGTTGGTGCGCTACGACTTTATGACGGATCATAGCGATGGGAAACATTATTCAGATGCCCAAGATAGTGAACAAGGTGTGCTGGCTACTACCGATTATCAACGTCATCGTGTGACGGGTGGGGTAACACTGAGTTTGGCCACTCCGTTTGTTTCCGATATAAGAATCAACTATGAGAAATATTTCTATCGCGATGGTGGTTTGCCAAAAACTTCCGAGCGCGACAAGATTGTCGTGGAATTTATGACGCGATTCTAAGCTTCATTCAACAGGCTTCTGTACTTTTAGTACTCACCATGTAAGGAGAGCCCAAAGAATTTAATAGAAATGTAATACGCTGTAACACTTATTACATTTGTAAATTGTTATATTTGCAATCTCATTAAACATAAACACTATGCCAACGGAAAAGAATAAGTATAGCATCCTCGTAGTAGATGATGAAGAAGATCTTTGTGAGATCCTGAAGTTTAATCTTGAAACAGAAGGGTATCATGTAGAAAAGGCCAACTCCGCTGAAGAGGCTTTGGACATGGACCTACCCTCGTTTCATCTGCTGTTGTTAGATGTAATGATGGGTGGGATGTCAGGGTTTGCCATGGCTCAGAAGCTGAAGGCCAACCCAATGACGGCTAACATTCCTATTATCTTTCTTACAGCCCGGGATACCGAAAACGATACCGTTACTGGATTCAACTTGGGTGCCGACGATTATATTTCTAAACCGTTTTCCATCAGAGAGGTGTTGGTAAGGGTACGAGCCGTAATACGCCGTACAGATGAACGTGAACGAGTGCAACCCACGGTGTTGAGTTATCAAGGACTGGAGATGAACCTGGACAAGAAGACTGTGACGGTAGACGGAGAACCGGTGCCTTTTACCAAGACGGAGTTCGAGCTCCTGCGTTTCTTGCTCGACGAGAAGGGCCGCGTGTTCTCGCGCCAAGAGCTTATCGACCGTATATGGCCTAAAGATGTCTTGGTGCTCGACCGCACTGTTGACGTGAATATCACCCGCCTACGCAAGAAGATCGGCCGATTTTCAAAATGCATTGTGACCAGACTGGGATTCGGTTATTACTTTGATGCATGATGAAACCGTTCTCTGTTGGACAAAGGCTGTATCTAAGTGTGCTTGCAGTCTTTCTCGTTTTTGCAGCCGCTTTTATGATATTTCAGTGGAATCGAGAAAGATACTATAAAATAGACTTATTAGAGAGCAAGTTGCAAATGATCAATGGGCTCATGTATGAGTCTGTCCAAAAATCGGATGGGGTCAATGAAGAGGCTCTTGATCAATACGTCAAAAGCCGAGGAATCAAGGATATACGCGTGACTCTGCTTAACCGTGAGGGCAATGTCTTGTTTGACAATGTCAGAAAAAACTATACCACTCTGCCCAATCATGCAAGCCGCCCAGAGGTTGTCCAGGCCATCAAAACGGGACAAGGGTCTACCGTGGAACGTAATAGTACTACACTCAGGCACGACTATTTCTATACGGCAACGTATTTCCCGAAGGACAGTCTTGTGATTCGCACCGCCTTGCCCTACAATGACAACCTGAGTCAGCTCCTCAAGGCTGACTTGCATTTCATATGGTTTGCCGTCATAGCAGTTCTTGTGCTCACGATCGTACTCTATCGGTTTGTCAATCGACTGGGTACGAACATCACCAAACTCAAGATTTTTGCGATTAGGGCGGAGCATAATGAAAGCTTAGAGACAGAAGATTTGGTGGATTTCCCTGATGATGAACTGGGTGAGATTGCCGAGAAGATTATAAAGATTTATAAGCGACTCCAATCTACACGGCAGGAGCAAGATGTGTTGAAGCGACAGCTCACACAGAATGTTGCCCATGAGCTGAAAACTCCGGTGGCCAGCATACAAGGCTATCTGGAAACGATATTAGACAACCCGCATATCGACGATTCTGTGAAACAACAGTTTCTCGAGCGCTGTTATGCCCAAAGTGAGCGACTTACCTCGTTGCTTAAGGATATTTCTATGCTAAACCGCATGGACGATGCTCCGGAGATGCAGGAACTCGAAGAGGTGGATATTGTAGAATTGGTGCGTGATATAGAGAAGGAAACGGCTTTGCAGATGGAAGAAAGAGATATGACGTTCGACAACCAGCTGCCAAGCGAACTTACGCTTAGAGGTAACAGATCCTTGTTGTATAGTATCTTCCGGAATCTTACAGATAATGCTATCTCCTATGCCGGGAAAGGGACAACGATTACCCTGAAGGCCGAACGTGTTTCTGATAGTTGGAATTTCAAGTTCAGCGATAATGGAGTAGGGGTGCCGGTGGAGCATCTTCCAAGACTTTTTGAACGTTTCTATCGGGTTGACAAAGGCCGCAGCAGGAAGATGGGGGGTACGGGGTTAGGACTTGCCATCGTTAAAAATGCCGTGCTTCTGCACCAAGGAAGCATCAGGGCCAACACCAACCCGCAAGGTGGACTGGTGTTTACTTTTAGTCTTGCGGCAGATTTTCAAGTTCGATAAAACAATGCCAGAAAATTAATTATGAAGGATCGGTATTTATGTAGGCCTTCATAAAACCGTGTAGCTGCAGGCAATTTTCCTCATTTTCATTTTACTATATGTTAAATTAAAGTACCAATTTTCGGCAATTATTTTCGGATCATCCAGAGAGAAAAGCGCTATGGTTCAGTGAAGAAAACAAGCTCAGATAACTTGCAAAATTGAGAAGTAGGAGTGGTTAACATTTAATGGCAATTCGATTTGTACTTTGTGGCCATGCGACGGAAGCTGAATCGTGGTGCGATTAAGCTCTTATCTCCGTGCCATTCGATATTCAATGGTAAAGGACAAAATAGAGCTTATAAGAGCTTGTTTTATAAATGGCTGATAGTCAGAGCTATATAAAATATTGCAAATTTCGCGAATTTTGAACAGTAGGATTTTTATTTTCAAATTCGCCAAGCACA
>CAYVGR010000066.1:0-1995 GCA_964450065.1 uncultured Prevotella sp.
ACGCCAGAGCGGAAAATAATATTCTGTTCATTTACAATAGATTTTATTTATAATTCGGTTGGTTTCAAACTGTTTGCAGGAGACTACGGCAAGCCACTGTAGTCTCCTGCAAATACTATGGTTTCTTGTTTTTCAACTACTTATTTATTCAGCTACAATCATGGTCCAATACTTGAGTTGTGGCACAGTGAACACAACATCGTCTCCTTCCTGACGATATTGTAATTCCTGTGCTGCTCCACCCAAATAGTCGGGCGAAGCCACCCACAGTTTCTTCACGTTTTTCGCGTGCAGACGTAAGGTGAGGTTTTCAATGGCATCAGGCTCAGGCATCGTGCCGTCTATATCGCGCCAGCTGAGGCTGTTGGCCTGACGAAAGTTGAGCAGATGCACAACCTGTTTGTTGTCTACCCGCTTGCTGAATGTTGTCACAGCGCCAAGCACGGGCGGCCAGCTGTTGATGCGAACATCCGTTTTTGATGTCGCAAGGTCGCTGACGATTTCCGTTCCGCCGTCGCGCAACAGGTTCTGATAGGCGGTGAGGAAGTCGTAGTAGGAAACAATGTGTTTTTTCAGTTCTTCGCTCATCTTCACGTCGCTATTGGGGAAATACTCGGAACAGAGCATGTGGTCATCGCCAAGTTCAAGATGCGATGCACCAAGCGCGAACATCACGGCATCGGTGAGCAGCACGCCCGGAACATTGAATTTTGGCTGCTGATGGTTGTAGTTCATATAGGCGGCATACACCTGCTTGAGTTTGCCTCCGGAAGACCTGGTGTTTGCCTTCATGACGTTGTAGAGGTCGACGAACTTGTCCTCGCTTCCCCACATTTCGGTGTACATGAAATCCATGCAACCCGTCGAAAGAATTTTGTCGGCGCCATAGTTGCTCACGGCGTTCATAACCAACCGTTTGTCGGGTTGCCGCTCTTTCATGGCCTTGACAAAAGAGGCGTAGCCGTTGGGCAGGTTGATCTGCGAGCCATAATAATCGTAGAGCGTGTTGCGCTTACCGAGCTGGTCGATATGAAAGCCATCGAATGGGAGTGCTGTGTACACATCGTCTACACGGTCGGCAAAATAGGTTTGCCAACCGGTGTTGGACGGATCGACGAGATAGATGTCACTTTTCCATCCTGACGGCAGCCGAACGCAGTCTTTCTCAGAATGATTCCGGTCGATGTACATATACCAGCGATCGTCCACTCCGTCTGCCTTGGCGTCGTCGAAAGCACCAAAGCAGAGGTCGTAGAACATCGCCTTCATGCCAAGCGAATGGGCCTGATCGATGTAATCTTTCACAACAGATGTGTAGTTGTCGCGGTTGGCAATATCCTTGTAGCTGTCAAGCAGTGCGCCGGGCGTACCGCCGAGTGGCCAGTGTTGCTTATACTGCCAGTCGTAAAACTGCAATCCATTGATGTGGCAGCGGTTGAGCATAGCCATTTCGGATGCTATCACCTCAGAGGTCTTGTCGCTGCCGTATGAGGCGATGAAGCCATAACGCGGGAAACGCCCCCAGTCGCTCGACACATCTACGCCGATTGTGGCGTAGAGTGTCTCCTGATTAGTGCCGGCAGTTGTGTAAATGTCTGCCAGATACCCGGTGTAGTCATCATGCGGAGGAGTCCATGTCCACGATGTTGCGCTGAGGGGCTCATCGGCAATCACCGTTGCCCCGTGTCGGTAACGCACGTGGGCCGATGAGGGTAGTGTGCCGTCGATGGAGAATTTGACGGTTTCGCCCGGTTTGTAGACTGCCTTGTCGGTTGTGATGTCAAGGGTGAGGTCGGCTTTGGTATTGACGACCGGAGCAATGACTTCGGTCGGAACGGTTGCCGGGTTGTCGAGGTTGTTGTCGCTGCATGAAGCCATTATCATTGGCAGTGCCATCAGTAATAAATGCATTTTCATCTTATTTATGGAGAGTTAGTTCTTTTTGATTGTTACTGTTTCCTTGAGCTGGTCGAGCGTTATGGTGTAGGTGCCCGA
>CAYVGR010000066.1:2095-9974 GCA_964450065.1 uncultured Prevotella sp.
GTGGCATCACCAACAAGATAAATCATATCATACGGCGAGAATTCACTCATCATCATGCGCTCTTTACCCGAACGGATATCAACGCAAATCTTGTAGGCCTTTCCGGTTTCACTGTCTTGCAGGAACCACTTGTTGTCAGGGTCGTAGCCGGAGACAAACACTAATGACATATCGGTGTAGGGAGCATTTTCCTGCGTGGCTTTGTACATGTTCTCCCAAGAGCCATCGGATGTACCGAACTTAAACTCGCCGCCCACGCCTTGGTCGAAGTGGCGACCCATACGGAAGAGGAACGGGTCGATAGCATCCTGGGTCATTGGCTCAAAACTCCATCCGTTGGCGTTGCCAACGAAGAAGATCTGGTCAAAAGCCGGCTTTATCCGGTCAATCTTTTCAATCGAGACTGAGGAAGCAAAAAGGTCGATTGTCACTTTATAATCATGGGTTTCATCAATTGTCCACTTCTCATCGGGCTGGTCGTCACTTGTCCGTAGCACAGGTTCCCCATGAGTGCCACGATTGTAAGACGGGAGGAATTGGCCGAGTGTAGGAATGAATTTCAACTCGCCACTGTTGAGCTTGCCTTCCCATGTGAAGAAACCGTTTGTGGTGCGCGTCATTTCTGCGGCTTTGTCAGCATTCCAGCCATCAGGGGCTGCACTGCCAATAATATATAATGTAGAAGTGACAGGCTTGTAGGGAGTGACAGAGAAAGGCACGGTGGCCGTCTGAATCTTGTCTGAGCCACTGACAATGGCAGTCACACGGGCCTCAATTTCGATGGGTGCTCCCACCGTTCCGCCGAGTTTATCGAGCACGATATTGTTGAGGTTTTCCACATTTGCATTCCATGTGTACACTTCAGGTTGCTCGTCGACACAGAGATATGGGTTGGCGAAGTCAGTGCCTGCCTTCGCAAGTTCGAGCCGATAGCAGATGCGATTGCCGGTGCCGTAATTGTTGCCTGTTGTCCAATTTAGGGCGATGGCATCACCGGCATGGTTTGTCTCGACAAGTGCAGACTGTGTCTGGTCGACCGTAAGGGTGAGTTGGTTACGACCTTTGTCAAGCTCATCGTAATCCTGATCGGAACATGCCGAGAAGCCAATCCCGATAAAGACGAGAGCGAGCAGAGTGTAAATACTATATATGCGTCGTTTCATAAAGATACTTTTTAATGAGGTTGATTCATGTTTGATTAATATCCCGGATTTTGTATCATCAGGTGGTTGGCGTCCATTTCTGTCTGCGGTATAGGGAAGAGCAGACGCTCTTTAGTGACATGAGACTTGCCTATTGACTTGAGGAATTTTATGGCATAGTCGCCATGCTGCAAACGAATGATGTCGAACCAACGATGTCCTTCAAAGGCAAGCTCCATGCGACGTTCATGGATTATTTTCCCGCGCATTTCGCTTTGCGACAGGTTGCCTACGTCAGGCAGTCCGGCGCGGTGGCGTACGATATTGAGCGGAATGGCAGCTTCTGCCGTTTTACCCAGCTCATTGAGGGCTTCCGCTTTCATGAGCAACACGTCGGCATAGCGATAGACAACGAAGTTGGCCGGATTGGTGTTGTATTCGGGCGATACAGTCTTTGACACAAGAAACTTGCGCACATTATAGCCCGTTGCGGAGTAGCTGCTCTTGTAGGGCTTCCCCTCAAAATCGGGACACCCTTCATAGAACACTGTGAGATCCTTGCGCCTGTCGCCCTCCTCATACTGAGACATGAACTCCGCTGTGGGCTGATTCCATCCGTATGAGCCTGCAACAAAATTGGAGTTTCGTGGCCCCATAAACGTTGATAGCCAGCTCGACTGTGGGTTATTTCCCCAGAAATCGTATTCCGTATTTCCGGAATATTGCACCTCAAATATTGATTCCGGTCCATTGTTTATCGTAGCATCGAAATTACTTTCGTATGTGCAATTTGCCAGGTCGTATCCGAGTGCCGCTACTTGGTTGCACAGGCCGACAACTTTCTGATAATACTCATGATTATCAGGAGCCAGCGTGAGATATACGTCGGCGAGCATGGTATAAGCAGCGTCTTTCGAAGCGCGCCCTATATTGTCGTCATCATATTCGTTCTTGGCTGGCAGCAGGTTGGTGGCTTTCTCGATGTCGGCGACAATCAATTTGTAGACGTCATCGACAGAAGCGCGTGCTATGTCGGTCGATTCACCCGGATTGAACGGTTTAAGTCGCAAAGGCACACCACCATAGAGGCGTACAAGGATATAATAGTAATGAGCTCGCAGGAAATAAGCTTCGCCAAGCGAGCGTGACAGTAAGGAGCCCTGCTGAAGGTCTTTGCCTTCGAGTGCATCAATGAGAATGTTACACTGGCCGATGCCCACCCACGGTGAACGCCACATATACAATGCCATACCGTTATCACTTTTTGTGGTAAAATTGGATGCCTGCACCGTTTCCAGACCGTCGTCACCGCCTCCGGCTCCCACGATGCTGTTTCCGGCAACAATGTCGAGCGTCCAGATGCGTTGGTTGTACATGTTGGATGACTGTAACGTGCGGTAGCAAGCGTTCGCCATCGACACGGCAACATCGGAACCGACTTCGGTCGTTGGGTCTACCGTATTCTTTGGATCTTTGTCAAGGAAGTCGCTGCATGAGCTGAACAGTCCGGCAATCAATATGCTGAGAACTGCTGTATATATATGTTTCATACTATATTCTTTTTAGAAGTTAAGGTTTAACCCAATGTTGAATGTGCGTGAAATAGGATAGTTAGAAAGGTCGATGCCGTTGAGTCCTACTTCGGGGTCGAAGCCAGAGTAGCCCGTGATAGTAGCAACGTTCTCACAAGAGAGGGTGAGGCGTGCGGCACTTAGGGTGAGCGGGGTCAGCCACCGTTGTGGCAAATTGTATGACAATGAGATGTTCTTCAGACGCAAGTAAGAGCCACTTTCCACGAAGCGATCACTGACGCGGTTGTTCTGATTGGGATCACCATAAACGGCACGTGGCATAGCGTTGCTTGTGCCTTCACCGTGCCAACGCGAGAGCACATCTGTGAGCTGATTGTAGGCAGCTGACATGCCGGTAAGATCCATCTTGTTGGCATTGAATATCTTATTGCCGGCAATACCCTGCAGATATACAGAAAGCTCAAACCCTTTCCACGACAGCGTGTTACTCATTGAGAATATATGCGTTGGATTTGGATTGCCAATCACGGTACGGTCAATGTCATTGATGATTCCATCGTTGTTGAGATCCCTGAAGCGTATATCGCCCGGCTCGGCACCAACCTGTATGGCATGGCTGTTTATTTCCTGCTCATTTTGGAATATTCCGTCAGTAATGTAACCATAGAACACATTGATAGGATAATTGTTGGCCAGCATCGTTACATACGAGTTGTTAATCTGGTTGATGTAGTATGGAACATCACTGTTGAGGCTTTTTATCTTGTTACGGTTATATGTATAGATGATGCCTGTCTCCCACTGCAACGGTCCCTGGACGTTTACTGTGTTGAGCGACACCTCAAAGCCCGTATTACGAACCTTTCCGGCATTGGTGTACGTAGTACTGGTATCCTCAAATCCTGAAGTAATAGGTATGGATGCCTTCACAAGCATGTCGCTTGTGTTCTTGATATAATAGTCGAAGGTGAGGAGTACACGCTGGTTGAAGAGAGCTGCGTTAAATCCGATGTTGGTCTGTGCCACCTTTTCCCAATGTATATTAGGATTGGCAAGGGTTACCGAAACAAGTGCCGATTGCTCCGTTCCGGCCTTTCCAAATGGGTAGACACTTGTGTTGTAGGATGCAAGATAGCTGTAGTTTCCCACACTTGCCTGGCTTCCCGTCACGCCGTAGCCTGCGCGAATCTTGAGATCGTTCAGGATGTTGTTACGTGGAAACCAACTTTCTTCCGAAGCACGCCAGGCAAACGATAGAGACGGGAATGTACCCCAACGATTGTTGTGCCCGAAACGAGACGAGCCGTCGCGGCGAACGGTGGCTGTAAACAGATAACGATTGGCATACTCATAGTTGAGGCGGGCCATGTATGACATCAGTGCCCATTCGGTTTCGTTTCCACCGATAGTATGCATTTTCTGTCCGTTATCCATCTCGTGTACTCCCTCATAGGCAAACACGTTTTTCTGTGCGTTCAGATAGTCGAAGTTGTTCCACTGTGCTGATGTGCCCGCCATGAGACCCACATGGTGCTTTTGGGCAAAGGTATGGTCGAAGATGAAGTAGTTGTCCCAAAGGTATGTGAACGATTTGTTATCACTCTTGTAGCGGCTGCTCTCTTCCACAGGAACAGGTTTCCAGTTGTGTTTGGGAACATAGTTGTCATAATACCAGAACTTGGCGTCAATGCCAAAGGTGCTTTTGAACTTGAGCCATTTGGTGAATTCTATTTCAGCAGAGATGTTGCCTAAGAGGTTATAACCATCGGTGCGCTGACGGTCGGTTGTTGTGGGACCAATAGGGTTGCGTACACTGCCATACCAAAGCGAGTTTCCTTCCGGTCCTCCCCATTCTCCGTTCGCATTCTTCACCGCAAATACGGGCAGGGCACGATAGGTGTTGCCCATATCGTAGCTACCTTGCTGTTTGCGATCGGCAGACAGAGAGAGATTGGTGTTCATCTTGAGCCATTTGAGTACTTGGGCATCGCTGTTCTGCTGAAAGGTGAATCGACGATATTTCACACTGCGTACGATACCTGTCTGATTCATTATGCCTCCCGACACATAATAGTGTGCCTTGTCGCTGCCACCGGAATAACTCACCGTATAATTTTGCATATATCCCGTACGAAGCAGTTCGTCCACCCAGTCGGTACCGACACCCTGTGCGGCGGGGGCTATCCACGCTGGGTTGGTAGCATTACCCGAATTGGACATCATATCGTTGTTGAGGGCAACATACTGACTTGCATCGAGTAATTTCGGAATCTTTGTGGCATTCTGTATGGCAAGATTTGCAGAGAGTGAAAGGTGTCCCTTTCCCTCTTTACCTTTCTTAGTGGTAATCATGATGACGCCATTCGCACCTCGGCTACCATATATTGCGGTTGCCGAGGCATCCTTCAGCACATCAAGCCGTTCCACATCGGCCATATTGAGGGCGTTGATTCCAAGATCGGTTGGCACACCGTCAATGACTACGAGCGGATCACAGTTGTTAATGGAACCCATACCGCGCACCTTGATGGTGACGTTGTCGCCCGGTTTGCCTGCATCAACAACCTGCAGCCCCGCAATCTTTCCCTGAATGGCCTGACCAATGTTGGCTACCGGCGAATTTTCCATGTCTTTAGCGGCAAGCGACCCTACGGCACCGGTAAGATCTTTCTTCTTCATCACGCCATAACCAACGACAACAAGTTCGTTGAGGTTATGTACGTCTTCTGTCATAATAACCTCGATTGATGACTTGCCCTTTACGGCTACTTGTTGATTGTTGAAGCCGATGTATGAAATTTCGAGCACTGCATTATCGGGTACGGAGATGGTAAACTCTCCATCAAGGTTCGTCACGGTAACATTCTGTGTACCCTTTTGCCCAACAGAGGCCCCTATGACAGTTTCTCCGCCTGCATCTTTCACAACTCCGTGAACAGTCCTGTTCTGTGCGTATGCACCTATTGGCAGCATGACAAGAAACAAAGACACAATAGTCTGGTTAATAATTTTGATCATAAATAATATGTGTTAGTTGTTAGGTCGTGATTGGTGATGCAAATATAGGTGTTATTATGAGAAAGTGTTGTTATATGTAAAGTGTAGGTACATATATTCTTTTTGTCTCATATATAATTACTTAATATTCAATATGTTATGATAATCATATTATCGGTGTAAGTACATGTTATTAAATTTAGCATAAGTTAATAGTGGAACAGAAAAGCAGATTTAACAGAAAAACAGGATTAAAAAACTTGTCGGACGTAAAAAAACTGTTAGATTTGCAAACTATAGAATTCATCATAATGACTTACACTAAAAACCACTATTTAATCCTTGTCACATTCTTTTTTACTTTTGCCAGCACCGCTAATGCCGATACTGTTGATGAGCTGACAGTCCGACTTGACAGTCTTGTTGACAATGTTGCCGAGATATATGGTAAGAAACAGTCGCGAATTGAGTTTTACAAAACAATACTCGACAAAGACAGTAAGCAGGAAAGCCAGCTCAATGCGTGCAAGCAGTTGTACGAGGAATATTATGTATATCAGTTTGATTCTGCTATGGTATATGTTGATAAGGCCATTAAACTTGCAGATAAAATGGGCGACAGGCTGCATCACGACAAATGTAGTATA
The DNA here is from genome assembly GCA_964450065.1 of uncultured Prevotella sp. Lineage (GTDB taxonomy): Bacteria > Bacteroidota > Bacteroidia > Bacteroidales > Bacteroidaceae > Prevotella. Next base: position 8,414 of record CAYVGR010000066.1, read on the forward strand.
GCGAAAGCCTCGTTGCTTGCCATTGGCGGACTCTATGGTGAGGCTGTGGATATACTCGAAAATATTGACTCCGCAACGCTTGATAAGAGCCTTCACTTCGACTACGCCATAACGTTCTATTTTGTGTACACTTATTGGGCAGACTACTGTCACGACAATTTTTACTCTCCGCGTTATCGGTTGCGTGCCGCTTCGTATCTGAAACACGCTGTAGCACTGTTGAAACCAACAGACTATTTCTATGATTTCTTTTGGGGAGAATATTACATATATGTAGAGCGCAACGACAAACTCGCTCTCGAACACTATTTCCGCACATTGAAAACAGCACCGGTGGAGTCGCGCTGGTATGCTATGGCTTCGTTTGCCATTGCCAACAACTATAGCGCCAACAATGACAACGAGAAATACGAAGAGTATATCCTTCGGGCGTGTATCAGCGATTTGCTGAGTTGTACCCGTGAGAATCTGGCCATGCAGGACCTTGCCATGTTCCTGTTCAAAAAGGGAGACAACAATATTCTGCGGGCCGAACGCTACATCAACTTTGCCATGGACGATGCAAAGAACTACAACAACCGTCTGCGTATCATCGAAATATCACAAAAGTTACCTATCATCGTGTCTACCTATCGGGAAAAACTCTCGACGCAGAACAACAGCATGCGATTTGGGCTGTGGGCAATATCCCTACTATTTATATTTGTGGTGGTTTTGCTCTATTTCTATGGTCGGCAGAATAAGCTTTTGGCTCGCCACCGACATGAACTTTCAGAGAGCAACACCCTTCTTTCGTCTCTAAACTCAAAACTTGGCTCACTCAACGAACGCCTGATTGACACTAATCGCCGTCGTGAGCGACTGGCCAAGCTCTATATAGATCTTTGCGCCAAATACATTGACCGGCTCAGTAAATTTGAGATATTCGTAAAACGCAAGATAAAAGTGGGGCAGGTGAATGATCTCCTTAATACCGCATCTTCGTCGCAACTATCAGAGGAGGATGCCACGACTTTCATGAACAGTTTTGACACTGCATTTCTTGACCTTTATCCATCATTTGTCACGGAATTCAACGCATTGCTTAAGGATGACGAACAGATAGTGTTACCCCACAAGGGGCGCTTGAACACCAAACTGCGCATCTACGCCTTGATACGTCTTGGCGTTAAGGATAGTTCGGAAATAGCTGCACTGCTTTTCTACACGCCACGCACAATATACAATTATCGTTCAGAAATGAAAAATTGTGCACGCTGTCGTGACACCTTTGAGGCGGATGTTGAACAACTTTGTACGGTCATTCACTAAATAAGCAGTGCTAAAAATAATGACATAACTTATTATTTCCCTCCTCCGTTCTGACTTTCGGAGAACGTGTTTGTTCTGTTTTACAGCGACCGGTCCTTGACGTTGCTGTTAGAGTGGGGCAAATCGGCAATCAGTTCTTTGTCGTCGTCCGCTTTGAAAGTATGTTTATGACACACGCTTACCGATTGTCTTGCCCGGCTCTTAACCGGGTAAGACAACAGTGATGAGATAATAACCCAACTTGAGGCAC
>CAYVGR010000067.1:0-9912 GCA_964450065.1 uncultured Prevotella sp.
TCTCGAAAATAATGAGCAAAAAACGGTAATTATATTTTACTGTTTTAGAAAGGACATATGCTTTAATCAATTACAAACTAATGCCATGGCATGCCACTTTCGTTGGGATTCAAAGCAAACCTTTGTTTTTTATTGAAAAGAAGATGTACTTCGGGATGTTCATTTCGATACAGCCAACCATGAATACTTATAAATAATGATAGCGCCCACTTACCAATTAATAGGTATTGCCGACAGCCTGATTAGACCGCATCTTAATCATGGCGACATTGGCATGTGGCAGCAATCGGCCGCATGCGCCGGAGAATACAATGGTTGCGACTCAACGGAACAAACAAACAGCTGCCATACCAATACGAACAAAACGGCTCACCATGAATAGGTATTCGGCACGTGCTAAAAGTCATATTCTTTGGGTATTGCGTAAAAAAAACTTCATACATAACTTTGCACCCGTACAACGTTCGACCAAAAGCGACAAAACAAATTGTACGAAAATCAGTAACAGTAGTATGAAGATAAACATGAAAAAAACAACAATCCTCTCCTGTGTACTATGTGGGATGAGTGCTATGGCTACGGCCTCTGTTCCTCCCACGGTGCAAGACACTGCTTATCATAAATACCGCATAGGAGGCTATGGGGAGATCTTAACCCAATTCAAAGATTATGGACTGAACCGTTTCACGGGTGCTGGTAACGGCAACGCACGTTTGAAGCACAGCGAAATCTCCATACCGCGCTTTGTTCTATCGGGCGATTACAAGCTGTCGGACAAATGGATTCTTGGCGCGGAGATAGAGTTCGAGTCGGGTGGCGTGGGCATGGCCTATGAGATTGAGTCTGGTTCGGGCGCGGAAAACGGTGAATATGAGAACGAAATAGAAAAAGGTGGCGAGGTAGCTTTGGAGCAATTTCACATCACCCGACTAATCCACCCAGCCTTTAATGTACGCGTAGGGCACCTTATCATACCGTTGGGGCTTACCAATGCACACCACGAGCCACTGTTTTTCTTCACACCTACGCGCCCCGAAGGTGAGAGAACATTGTTGCCATCAACTTGGCACGAGACGGGGTTGGAGTTTTTTGGCGGTTTCGGCAGGGGGCTTGCCTCTTTCAACTACAAATTATTGATGACCGCCGGCCTCAATCCCGACGGTTTCGGCAAATATAATTGGGTGAGAAAAGGCAAGCAGGGCGCCTTTGAATTTGATAACTTCACGGCTCCCGCCTATACGGCTCGGCTCGATTGGAACGGCGTGCCAGGTCTGCGCATGGGGTTCAGTGCCTTTTTCAATCCTAACAGTGGCAAGAACACAGAAAAGTTTTTGAACTATAACAATATGAAAGCTATCAATGTGTTCATCTACTCGTTTGACGCACAGTACATCAACAAGTATGTCACGGCACGCGCCAATGTGGTACACGGTCACGTGTCCCAGACGAGCGAAATCAACGGCACCTCGGTATCGGCAGGCTCTCCTTATGGCACACGCAAGCGTGGCATGGGCTCGCATGCCCTCACCTACAGTGCCGAGGTGGGCATAAACATAGCATCGTTTTTCCCTGGCAGCAAGTTGCCAAACATCTATCCATACGCACACTACGACTATTACAACCCACAGGAAACTACCGTTGTGGGCACGGTGGCCGACCCACGCACACAAGTTAGCATGTGGGCATGTGGCCTGAATTGGAAGCCCCTGCCCTGCTTAGTAGTGAAAGCCGACTATGCCACACGTCAAATGGGCACAAACGCAGTGTTTGGGAAGGGCAAATACAACTCTGAAAACGAGTTTCGCATAGGTGTGGCATATGCCCTTTATTTTGCCAAGAAATAAAATTTTAACCACCATTCCCATAAAGCAACGTCACAACGGAGCGTAGAAACAGTAATCTAACTCATGTAAATATTATAAAAAATGAAAAAAAACGTATTCATTCTTGGTGCCCTCGCCGTAGGTCTGGCCTTCAGTAGCTGTGACTCTGATACGCCGGAAAATGGCACCTTTACCAAAGAGCAAGAAAAAAAGATCATTGAAGAAATCAATGCTGAAGACATCATTGAGTACAACGAGCAAAACCAAAAAGCCTGGGGCAACTACATGGCAGTGGTTGGCAAGTTGCTGGTAGACGACGCTAACGCACTCTACGACGACTGGACCAAAAGCTACAATGGTGGCAAACCCTACGCCGAGATATTCAAAGAGCACAAGAGCGAGGCCTTGAAGTTGAACTCTGCCTATGACTGTTTGGCTCTGTTGGTAACCTATATGGACCACATAGCCGACGAGGTAGGCTCCGAGAAGATAGGTTCTCCATATCGCAAATACACCGAGAAATGGCCCAACAAGGCCAATATGAAAGCAGGTCTTTATGCCGTTGAGTCTTGGTATAGCTGGCACTCACGGTTGGACTACATGAACAACATTCTGTCCATTCGCAATGGTTACTATGGAGTTTATGACAAGAGTTTCAGCAAGTTGAGCAAAGCTCACGCAAATTCACTCTATGCCTATGTAGAAAAGAACGACCCTGCACTCAACAAAAAAGTGGCTCAAGCCATCGAAAAAGCCATTAAAGCCATCGAAAACATTCCTCAGCCCTTCCGCAACCACATCAACAGCAGCGAGACAAAAACTGCCGCAGACGCTGCCGCAGAACTGAATGAGGTACTTGCCAAAGACATGCAATCGTTCCTTGACAAGCATAAAAACGACCATAAAGGACTCGATCCCATCGTCTCTCACGTAGTGGATGAGGTTATCGTACCCACCTATAGCGACCTGAAGAAATATAACAAGGAGCTGTATCAAAAAATTCTGGCATTCCAAGCCAAACCTTCGAACGAAGGCTTCGAGGCTTGTTGCGAGGCTTGGATCAAGGCACGTCAGCCATGGGAGTCGTCCGAAGCCTACCTCTTTGGACCGGTGGCCGATAAAGGTCTTGACCCCAACATGGACACATGGCCGCTGGACATCGATGGTATCGAGAACATTTTAAAATCTGAAGACTGGAACAAGCTCAACTGGAGCGGTGATTTCGTCGAGGATGAAGAAGGCGATAACGGTAGCAGTCAGCTATCTCCGGAAGAAAAGAAGAAAGCCGAAGCCATCAGCAGCGCACAGTCACTACGCGGTTATCACACCATTGAGTTCTTAATTTTTAAGAATGGCAAACCTCGCAAAATAAAATAATCTTTTTTGAAAAACTTTTTGATCATGGACGGAGTTGTCAAGCAACAAACTTGGCACTCCGTATTTAAGCGTTTAAGACAACCATGAAAAAAGATGCCAATATGATGTGTTTTTACAAGTATTCATACATTCTTCTCGCCGCATTATCACTGACTGCCTGCGAGGAAGAGGGCGAGCAACTACGCGTGCAAGACATAGAGGTGCCCGATGGCTATGCTCTGTCGGCTGGCACATCAACCGAATTTTCGCGCTCTGCCTACTCCTACGACGAGGCATCAGACTGGGTAAGGGGTCGCTACGAGACGCTTTTCAACGAGGGCGACCGCCTTTATGACAATGTGGCAAGCAGCAATTACAATGGCGAGGGTGGCGGCCGAGGCCCTGTTTTCGTGGGTTATTGCTGCGGAAGCTGTCATCGTAACGCTGGCCGGACACAGCCTTCCTATTGGATGGCCTTTAAAAACGGCAGCGACAAGGCCACTGGCGAATATGGATTCACATCCATGTTGTGCTACATCACGAAGAAAAACGGAGCGTTCTTCCCCAATTATGGCCGTGTTATCCACGACAACACCATCTATGGTGTGACACCAGAGGGAGAGCTTCACTTTGACATTGACTCCGCCACCTATCAGTTTCCGGATGGCGAGAAATACACGCTCTGCTACCCCAAATATCGTATTACCAAATGGTATGCGGACAGCATCAAGCCTGAAGACCTCTTCATCTCTGTGCGTGTGCCCCTCCGTCATGTCGGCCAAGGGGTCATCATGGCACTCGATCGAGAGGAGATCAGGCAGCTGGCAGCCAGGAGCAACTATCCCGAATGGGGCATCAGCGGCAGATGTAACATTATTTCCGAGCGAGGGGTGAGTCAGATTGGTGTTGGCGGTAATAAGTCGCACCACGCCGACCTCACGGTGGAGTTGGGCTATTCATCAGACATGGGTATGACCAACAGTCGATTCCCGGAGGAGATTTGCCGTGGACAGAAACAGATTAGGGAGGGTGCTATGATGGGTATGGCTTATCATAAACTCGACGTAAATACCAAGGACATGGAGGCTGTAGACCTTTATCTACATGCGTTGGCGGTGCCTGCGCGACGTGATGTCAACGACCCGGATGTAAAAGCCGGTGAAAAACTGTTCTACAAGGCAGGTTGCCACCTGTGTCATGTCACCACATTGCACACCAACAAACGTGGTGTAACCCTGCTTGGGGGCATGTCATTACCATGGTTAGGAGGGCATCAGGCGGTACATCCTTACTCCGACTTCCTACTCCACGACATGGGATCTGAAATTATGGGCGTAGGACTCAACGACCATATGGTGAGTGGATTGGCAAGAGGTAACGAGTGGCGAACCACTCCTTTGTGGGGCATCGGACTGCAACTGCTTGTCAACGGTCACACCTATTTCCTACATGACGGTCGCGCCCGCAACTTCACCGAGGCCATCATGTGGCACGGAGGCGAGGCACAGGCCAGCAAACAGAAATTCGCAAATTTCTCCAAGCAAGATCGTGCCAAACTCATTAGATTCCTCTGGAGTCTGTAATCAACTTTACTGTAGAAACAAAACAAAAAAGAATACATAACATGAAGTTATATCGTGCATACGCTGCTATCATCGCAGCAGGACTTAGTTCTGTGGCTTTTGCAGAACAAACTGACAAGGAGGCCGTTCTGAACGACTACAAAAAAACGTCCACAGAGATGAACACCACAGCTGAAAACATTGACGAAAACATCGAAAAACAACGTGACGTAACCTATGATCGGGAAAATGGTGTGCTCCCCATTGCTGACAACAGAGGCTTCTCCTTGGCTTCCAAAGATGGGAAATTTATCCTCAAACCTTATTTAATGCTACAGACGACACTTGCGTTCAACTACTATCCAGACGAGGGTCTTGACAAGGCTTATAACCAAGACAACGTTGCCAACTCTGGTTTTGCCATACCATTCGGTATCATCGGCTTCACAGGCAAGGCCTTCGGAAAGATCGATTATAACGTTTGCGTCAATGCGGCGGCCAAGGGAGGCGCACTGCTACAACAAGCATGGATAGATTATGCGCCTTCCAAGGCACTGCGCTTCCGTGTGGGAAAGCAGAAAACTCCGTTTGCAGGAGCATTCCTGACCACCCTTGGCGAAACCCTGTTCCCCACCATGCCTTTATCGCTCACCTGCACTACGATATTGCCCTACAGCCTTAATGCCGTCAATCCCTCTATTAACACTGGCTGGGATTTGGGCGTCAAGATGCACGGCTTAATCGCTAATAAATGGGGTTATGAGCTGGGAGTCTTTAATGGAACGGGCGGCAACGTCAACACGGCAACCAAGGGTTTCAGTGACGACAACCACTTTCCGTCACTGCTCTACGCCGCACGCGTCACTTTCCAAGGCAACGGTCCCATGCCGATGAGTCAGGGAAACCCCAACCTTTTGGATTTAGGCACAAAATACTTAGTGGGGCTTTCCATTAATTATAACAACGAGGCACAGAACGAATCGACCAACGACCTTCGCACAGGAGTGGAGTTTGCACTGCTAAGCGGCCCTTGGTCTGTGGCCGCCGAGGGATATTACATGCACGTGGGGTTCACCAAGCGTATGAAGATAGACGATAAGTTCAACTATTTGGGAGGCTACGCACAGTTGGCTTATTTCCTCAACAACTCATGGCAATTAGGTATCCGCTACGACTGGATGGATCGAAATGGCACCCGCAAAGACGGCAGCCTGAACTCCCCGGGTGTGGTTTGCAACTATTTTATACCCCAAACCAATATCAAACTCTCCGCCATGTATCAATACACAGGCCGCTGGGGGCACGACACCCAAGCCGACCGAGACCTTGACAACCTTGGCCTGGCCACCCATTCTGCCATGATTATGATGCAGTATGCTTTCTAAGTGTTGAACGAGATGAATCATTTGATCTATAAATTATTACCCGTATTAGCCTTGGCGTTCCTTGCAAGTTGCGACTCTGGCAGCATTGAGGAAATAGCCCCCGACAGCGAACAAGGCCGCGTGATCAAGATAGAGGGCAACATTGCCGGACTGAAAAGCTGGCCCTTGGATTATGATGTCGCAGTGGCAGGTTTCTCAAGCAAAGCCAATTCGAGTGCGGCTCCCTATGCCGAAATATCCAAAGTGGTCACCACCGACGCCAAAGGCAACATGTCATTGGTGCTATCGGGACTAAGCTCAGACATTGACGTGATACAAATTTGTGTGCTCAATCGCCTGCGGCAGCGTGTCATGAAGTTCGTGTCGAAAGACATTTCCAACGCCACAGGCCACGACACCATACGCCTGCACGTTGACAAGGTAGACGCAAGCATGTTCAATGCCATTCAGGTAGGTATTTTCAATGGTGTGTGTTCGTCATGCCACAATGCCTCGAAGCCTGCTGGAGGTCTCGACCTTACCGATGGACACAGCTACGCCTCATTAATGAACCATGAGTCCGTAAAGGTGCCACGTATGAAAAGAGTGACCCCTGGCGACAAGGACAACAGCCTGTTGTACCAAGTGCTGAACTCCGACATATCCCGCTCGTGGAAGCAAGACCACACCGATATGGGCAACAAGGAACGCACTGAAAAGTATATCCTTCAGCTCATCAACGACTGGATTGCATCTGGCGAAACCCATTAAAAGCATCGAGAAGGATTGGTTGTAACGGCCAATCCTACTTGCTGTTCTCTTATTTCTATCCAACAACTATGTTGGCATAGAATCCAACACAATATCAATGAAAATTATCAAGTATGCCATAGCGACTTTGTTTGTTGCACTTATTGTTCTGATGGCCTTTGCCACCTATATGGAACAGCAACACGGCACGGCGTTTGTGGCACAGCACATATATCACACACTATGGTTTTGTGCCTTGTGGGGCATGCTGACCCTCCTATCCGTGATATATATCATCAACCGTAAACTTAACCGTCGACTCCCCATTTTCATGCTCCACGGCGCATTTGTCATTATCCTCATTGGCTCCGTTATCACATTTTTTACTGGCAAAGAGGGCAAGATACATCTGCGCGTGGGAGCCGCAGAGAACACTTATTTAGAGCAACCAACCAAGCAAATGCTACAGTTGCCATTCTCGTTGACGCTCAAATCTTTTCAAATCGAATACTATCCGGGCACTGACGCACCCTCAGATTTTGTCAGCACGGTGTCTTGCCAAAGTCTCAACGACAGTAAAATAGTCAACGCCAAGATCTCGATGAACAACATTTTGCGACTTCACGGCTATCGTTTTTATCAAGAAGGGTTCGACCCTGATCACAAAGGTACCACCCTGAGCGTCAACCACGACCCCTGGGGCACGGCCGTTACCTATACCGGGTATCTGATGTTGGCATTGAGCATGATACTCACCCTCATTTCCCGCAAGGAGACGTTTCGCCATCTTCTTGCCTCACCCACATTGCGCCGTGGCGCACTCCTTTTTGTCTTGGCCATGCCCATGCTCACCGCTCATGCCGCAGATATACCGACCATCAATGCCGAAAAAGCCAAAAAGGTGGCACGTTACCAGGTGGTTTACAACGACAGGGTGGCACCTCTCAACACCGTGGCCATAGATTTTCTACAAAAAATATATGGCCGACACAGTTACAAAGGGCTGTCGGCCGAACAGGTACTCTACGGTTGGATAGCACGACCGGAGGTTTGGAAGAGCCAGCACTTTATCCAGATCAAGCACGCTCCGCTACGCAAGCGGCTTGGCATAACGAGTGAATACGCCGCCATGGAAGAACTTTTCAATGCCGATGGCAAATACAAACTCATGTCAATGGTGCATGAAGAACAAAAGCATGATGGCATGGGCAAGGCCATCAGAGAACTTGACGAGAAAGCCGGACTCATACTCATGCTCACGAGCAACACGCTTTTCACTCCCATCGCCCCCTCATCGCCCCACCTCAGCGATGCCCGCGTAGAAGCAGAGATTGTCTACAACAAGATTCCGGCCACCAAGATACTCTTTATCGTCAACCTTGCCATGGGCTTCTTCAGCTTCTTTCTCTTCATGGCCAACATCTCCTTCGAGCGTTGGCAGCGTGCGAGGCGCATAGCACAAGTTGTCAGTGTAGGTGTCTTTGGCGCATCATTCACGTTTGCCCTGCTCGTATACGCCCTGCGTTGGTACGTGGGGGGACGTGTGCCGTTGAGCAATGGCTACGAAACCATGCTGCTCATGGCTATTCTGCTCATGGCTATCACCCTGACGATGCATCGTCGGTTCCCCTACCTTTTACCTTTCGGGTTCCTATTATCGGGCTTCACCCTTCTCGTGAGCCATTTAGGCTCGATGAATCCCCAAATCACACCGCTCATGCCCGTGCTCCACTCTCCCCTGCTCAGCATACACGTCAGCGTCATCATGGCGGCCTATGCGCTGCTGGCACTCATGGCCATACAAGGTGCGTTCGCCTTATGGCTCATGCGCGACAAATCATCGGAGCAGCGGTGCGCGCTCATCGATCAGGTCACCACGCTCAACCGGGTCATGCTCTATCCATCTGTTTTTCTGCTGGCCATAGGCATTTTTCTCGGAGCCGTATGGGCCAATGTCAGTTGGGGAAGATATTGGAGTTGGGATCCCAAAGAGACCTGGGCGCTCATCACCCTCATGGTCTACGCCGTGCCGTTGCACCGGCAGTCGTTGGCCTTCGCTCGTCACAACAAGCATTTCAACATCTATATCACTTGTGCATTTCTCTGCGTTCTCATGACCTTCTTTGGCGTGAACTATTTTCTGGGAGGCATGCACGCATACGCATAAAACAACTATCATTATGGAAACTAAGAAGCTAAACATAATCATCAACGACGTGTCTGTCCGACTTTTCGCCTTTAACGGGGGGCATGGTGTGCACGAATACCTTGGCATGCTCACCTGTATCAATCCCGAACGCTCTTTTGAGGAGCAAGCGCAGGCAGTGGTCGACAGCTGCGAAAAGATACGAACAAGCAATTTCAACGGCAAATTGGACAAACTAAACGCTGCCTGCCCCGTGTTCAAACGCTATTATCTCAGCGACGCAGCCAATCAGGTGGAGGCACTCCAACAGATAACCGGTGAGGAAAATTGTGCCGTGTCCTACGTGCAGCAACCACCACTCCACGGCGCAAAACTGGGACTTTGGATCTATCTGATGACCGGAACAGAGAACCACAAGATAGGAGACAACCTATTTTCCGTGTCGCACAATGGCTACACCGAACTATGGTCGGCGCAGCTCACAGCCGTGGGCGACAACGCTTTCGACCAAACTTTTGACATCATGACCACCTATGCCCGATATCTGCGCAACTGGGACTGCACCTTGGCCGACAACTGTCTGCGCACGTGGCTGTATGTCAACGACATCGACAACCACTACAACGGTGTGGTGAGAGGACGCAATGCCGTTTTCGACACCGAGCATCTTACCGACAACACTCACTTCATCGCCTCGACAGGCATTGGCGGTCGATGTGCCGACCATCGGACACTGTGCATGATGAACGCCTACGCCATCAAGGGCATCAAGCCCAACGAGGTGCACCATCTATACGCTCTCGACCACCTTAACCGCACATCCGACTATGGTGTGCGCTTTGAGCGAGGATCTTACATAGTCGTCCCTTGAAAACATTTAACTTATTGATTATCAGTAAAATAATTACTTT
>CAYVGR010000068.1:0-9906 GCA_964450065.1 uncultured Prevotella sp.
GCTCACGGTTCTTCAATCCTAATTCGTATTGCTGAATGATGTTGTTGTAGGAGTCTTGATCCTTTTTGATGTCGGTGAAATATAGGTAGGTGAGCTGTAGCATGGTTTCCACATCCTTCGGTGTGGAGTTACCGCTAATAGCCATGCGGCGTTGACCCATCGATAAGTGGGCATTTGCAATCTTGCCAGCCAGTGCTTTGCTCAGTTCTGTAACCGAGAAATTACCCAATCCACTGCCGTCTATCACGCTGTCGAAGGTCTTGATGTTGGCAAAGTCGTCCTTGCCATACACCGAGCTTCCGGCACCGCCTAAGCCACTCATGATGACTTGGTCTTTCTTATAGTCGGTCTTCTTCAGCAGCACAGTTACACCGTTGTCGAGTGTAAGAATGTCGTAGTCGAACTTCCTGCTCTTCTCCTCTTTCTTAATCTTTCCAGGTGTTGGAAGTGTAGTCATCAGTGGCTCATCTTTCACGTTGTCCACGTATGCCTCGATCTTCTCCGTACGGGCTTCGTTCAGAGCGCCGAGCAGCTGTGCCTCCGTAGGATACACATTGCCATCCTTCTCGTTGTTAAAGTTGAGGATTACAAGATTCTTGTTGTTGTCGCTCACCAAGCTTGGCAATACCTGGTTGATGGCTTCCAAGGGGATGGCCGGAACAATCTGCTTCATGGTCTGATAGTTGAAGTCGATGTCGGGCATGGGCTCGTTATTAAGGAAATAGCCTAAAATATTGCTATAAAATTGCTTGGAATAGCGCTTGTCTTTGTTCGAGTACATCTTGTCGAGACTGCTCATCATGTTGGTCTGGAAGCGCTTATACTCGGTTGCGGTGAATCCAAATTCCGTTGCCTGTCGAACCACCTTGAATGCTGCCTTGAGTGCTTCAGCAGTTAGGTTCATATCCTTGGGCGAGGCACTAAGTGAGAATGCATCTTTGGTCTTCGAGAAAATATAGTTTCCATCTCCGGTTTGAGCACTCACGAATGGGCAGTCGGCCTTTTGTGCTTCTTCTACAAAGCGTTGGTTCAGCATGCTGAAAGCTGCGTTCTTGGCATAGTTTTCTATGAGGTAGGGCATGCTTTGCTTCAGGCTGTCAGGGTAGGGGTCGTACTTCATCATCAATTCTATGATGCTGCTACGAAACTCCTTGTCTTTATCAATGATAACGATAGGCTCGGCATTGTCGGGCACGAGTTCGTCTATAATTGGTGCCGGATTGTCCGGGGTCTTGATGCTGCCAAACAGGCGTTTTATTTCGGCCTCCACATGGTCAACGTCTACATCTCCCACCACGATAATCCCTTGGTTCATGGGGTGATACCATTTGTGGTAGTAGTCTACCAACTCTTGACGTTTGAAATTGTCTATTACCGACATTAGTCCGATAGGGTAGCGCAACCCATATTTCGACCCGGGATAGAGCTTGGGCAGGTTGCGCTCCAGCATGCGGCTGTTGGCGGATGTGCGCAGGCGCCATTCCTCATGGATGACACCGCGTTCCTTGTCTATCTCTTCCTGCTCCAGCGAAAGGCCACAAGACCAGTCGCGCAAGATGAGCAGGCAGGAGTCGAGGGTGCCTTGGTCTTTGGTGGGCACATTATCAATGTTGTACACCGTCTGGTCGATGCTGGTATAGGCGTTCAGGTCGCCACCAAACTCAATACCCTTGGAGCGGCACCATTCCAGCAAGCTGTTGCCCTTGAAGTTATCCGACCCATTGAAGGCCATGTGTTCCAGGAAGTGGGCCAAACCACGCTGGCTCTCCTCTTCTTGTATCGACCCTACTTTTTGGGCAATGTAGAAGTTGGCTCGGTTTTCCGGCCAGTTGTTGTAGCGAATAAAATAGGTAAGGCCATTGTCAAGCTTACCCATTCTTACTTCCTTATCTACTGGGATTGTCATGTCGGGCATCTGCGCCTGTGCACCGGCTGTCATAAGCAACAGTAAGGCGATGACAAGATTTCTGATTTTCATTTTTGGAAATTATTGTTATGTGTTGATATTCTGTAAATTATGCTGCAAAGTTAATTCTTTTCCTTTACAGGTCAAAAGAATAAGTGTTTAAAAGTCTGAATATCCTATATTTTGCTAATGTTGTAAAGCCAAAAGGCTTCTTCATGACTGTGGATACGACGGAAACAGCCGACAAAATCCGTGGTTCCACGGTTTGTCGGCTGTATAGGAATGGTTTCCCCCAGGCTTAATACTCGAACGAACTATCGCCGAGGAACTCACGAAGGAGGCTTGTGGGCGGTATGTCGTTGTTGGGGATTGGGTGGATATATTGCAGGAACTTCCTTAATCGGTAGGCCTCTGCATGCTCTTCCGAGTTCTCGGGCACCAGCTCGAGCACAGGTTCGGCCTGCTGGCGGATAACAGCCAACTCAAAAAGCATGGCCGAGTTGAACATGGCATCGGCTTCTTCCTGATATGGGAATATCCACTTGCGCTCACCGGCGCGCACCGATGGCCATCGCCTAATAGTTTCCTGTGCGCTCACTCCGCGATACTTATTGTCGCGGATGATACGGCGCAGCAAGCGGTTGTCGGATGTGGGGATGTAGTTGTGGTCGTCGAGCATAATGGTAGTGAGGGCAGATACATACACGCGGAACTTCAGCTCCTCAGGAATATGTGCCGTCAACTCCGGGTTGAGGGCATGGATGCCTTCCACGATGAGGATGTTGTTGTCGTCCATGTGCAACTTCTTGCCACTCTTTTCGCTCCTTCCTGTCTGGAAGTTATACTTGGGTAGCTCTACCTCCTCTCCCCGGAACAGGGCTTTGAACTGTTCGTTGATGAGGTCAAGGTTGAGGGCATACAGGCTCTCGTAGTCGTAGTCACCATCAGCGTCCTTGGGTGTTTGTTCGCGGTTAACAAAATAGTCGTCAAGCGAAATCTGCAGCGGGCGTATGCCATTGGTGAGCAACTGGATGCTGAGACGCTTACATGTGGTGGTCTTTCCTGATGAAGAGGGTCCGGCCAAGAGTACGAGCTTCACATTCTTGCGCGAGGCAATCTGCTCGGCAATCTTTGCAATTTTCTTTTCCTGCAGGGCTTCCGACACATTGATGAGGTTGGTGGCACTCCCGTTTTGTACGATTTCGTTGAAGTCGCCAACCGTTCTGATACCCATGATGCTTTGCCAGTGATGGTGTTCCTGGAATATCTCGAACATCTTTTCCTGGCGAGTCATCTCAGGCAATGTGCCAGGGTTCTGCAAGTCGGGAATGCGCAGCAACAATCCCTCGAAATACTTCTCCAGTCCGAAGAGATACAACTTCGAAGTGTTGGTGAGCAGCGAGCCGTAGTAGTAGTCCACGTAGTCGCCTATTTTATAATATGTGGTGTATATGGTACCGATGCTCTTGAGCAGCTTGACCTTGGCCTCGTCGCCCTTTTCCTCGAACATGCGAATGGCATCTTCTGTGGGAACATGGTGGCGAGTGATGGGCATCTTGGCATCGATGATTTCCTGCATGCGCTCGCTAATCCTGTTTACGTCCTCTTCCTCTATGGGGCGACCGATTTGCAGGTTCACATAATAGCCGTTGCTCACGGGTATGTCGATGGCCAGATTCGAGCCTGAATAGAGGTCGTGTACGGCCTTGCAAAGCACGAAAAACAGCGAACGGGTATAGTTGCGTGAGCCCGACCCGGAGGTCATGTCAAGATATTCCACATCCTTGTTGTGGTACACCCTGTAATGCATTCCCTCAACTTTGTTGTTCACTTTGGCGCAGATAGGCCCGTATTCCATGGTGAGGTCGAGCTGTCTGAAGGTTTCAGAAAGGGTCGTGCCAACGGGAACCTTGATGGACTGTCCGTTGTTTTTGCATCGGATAGTGATTTTTTGTTCCATGTTTTCAGTTGTTTAATGGTGAGTTAAGTATAAGAGTCTTACATGAGCCTTGTCTGACGCATCTGCTTATCCTGCCTCCCGGTACATGCCATGTCTTGTCGGCTGTCATTTATTATTCGGGAAAGCCTTCTGCAGTCGCTTCAGCTCCTTGCCGGTTATCTGGATGATCGTGCCGTGGCGGGGCGTGAAGGCTCCTTTGGTTTCGGTGTTTTTCACCGCCTTGAAGAACAGCAAGTCCTCGCTCTTGCAGAACTGGTAGAAGCCTGCCATGTAGCAATCGTACATCAGACACCATCCACCGTCCAGAAGCCGGAACACACCCGAACCTTCCACGGCATGGTTGGTGTCCTGGCAGTAGCCACTGAGCATCTTCCATGAGCGCCAGTCACTGAGGTCGCGGGCCACGTATTGCTTAAGACCTTTCTGTTTTGCACCCTCGGTCTTGAAGAAAATATGATAGGTGCCGTTGTCATCCTGTACAATGTCTGTGTCGATGGCAGCCTGTCCGTAGTCGAAGAAGATTCTTGGCGTTTCCTCCAAGTCGGTGAAATCCTTGTTGGCATATGCGCAGTACACTCGGTCGTAAGGAATGGTGCCGTCGTTGGTGAGCAGTGAGAAATAAACCAGGTATTTGCCTGCCTTCTCATCGTAAATGGTTTGTGGTGCCCACACGCGGGTCACGTTGGCAAAGTTTGTTCCGGCAAACTTGGTGGGGAAGTTCACGGTGTGGTGAGTCCACGTTACCATGTCTTTGGATCGCATCAGCACGATACCCCGGTTGCTGGCCCACCCCAGTGAGCTGCGCATGTCGGTCACCACCATATAGAAATAGCCATCGTGGCCACGCAGAATATGGGGGTCGCGCACCCCTTTCATCAGCGCAATCGAGTCCGAGGCAATGATAGGTTGCCCATTGTTCATCGGTGTAAAGTCGAATCCATTGTGGCTATAGGCAAAGTGTATTTGCTCCTCTTGTGGTGCATTGCCCGTGAAATAAGCAAAAAGATAGGCCGACATCTTGTTTCCTGCCTGTACGGCAACTGGTATAGCAAATGCTGCAGCGAGCACCAATGCCTTGAGAAAGTTGAGTTTGATGGTCATGTCAATATTGATTTGGGTTATTGTTATCTCTGCTATAACGGAGCAATGAGTGGAAAATTGCCACTTAAAGGGAAATAAGTTTTGGCATGATGATGTGTCAGGCCGCTTTTATTTGCTTACAAATATAATTATAATATTTTGACATTCAAACAAATAATGGTATTTTTGCAACTGCTATGGCAGAGACGTTGAAAGAGAAAACTGCGAAAGGGCTGTTCTGGGGAGCCCTGAACAACGGCATGCAGCAACTCATAGGACTGGTCTTCGGCATTATTCTTGGCCGATTGCTCGCCCCGTCCGATTATGGCATGATGGCTATGATACTCATCTTCTCGCTCATAGCCAATGCCTTGCAAAACAGTGGATTCACGGTGGCGCTGACCAATATCAAGGACCCCCGGGACGAGGACTACAACTCAGTGTTCTGGTTTAATATTATTGTGGGCATTTCCCTTTACATCACACTCTTTTTCTGCGCACCGCTCATAGCTGCGTATTATCACACCGAAGCCCTCGTTGCGCTGGCGCGTTATGCTTTTTTAGGCTTTGTTTTTGCCTCGTTCGGCACTGCGCAAAATGCTTTTCTCTTCAAGAATCTAAAAGCCCGCCAGCAGGCCAAGGGTGCCATAGCTTCGGTGTTGATATCGAGCACGGTGGGTGCGGTTATGGCATACTATGGTGCACGCTATTGGGCATTGGCCACACAGAGCAACGTTTTTATATTGCTGAACACCTGCTTTGCATGGCATTATTCCTCCTGGCGACCCAATATCCGCCACATCACGTTTGCCCCCGTCAGGCGAATGTTCAGGTTTTCGTTTAAGATATTGGCTACAACCATTACCAATCATATCAACAACAACGTGCTCAACATCTTGCTTGGCCGCTATTTTTCGGCTCACGACACCGGCAACTACAACCAGGCCTACCAGTGGACCTCCAAGTGTTATTATTTGGTGCAGAGCATGGTGAACCAGGTAGCGCAGCCCGTTTTGGTGAAGTTGAGAGATGAACGAGAGCGCCAACTGCTCGTGTTTCGTAAGATGATGCGTTTCGACGCATTTATCTCGTTCCCCCTGATATGGGGC
This sequence comes from uncultured Prevotella sp., assembly GCA_964450065.1. Taxonomy (GTDB): domain Bacteria; phylum Bacteroidota; class Bacteroidia; order Bacteroidales; family Bacteroidaceae; genus Prevotella. The sequence goes on from CAYVGR010000068.1 coordinate 6,056, forward strand.
TTCGGCATGGTGGCCAAGGAGTTTATCGTGCTGGCCATAGGCGAAAAGTGGCTTGTCAGTGCCGGATATATCCAGATATTGAGCTTTGCCGGTGTCACGATGCCTATTTACACCCTGCTCACCAACATGATACTGAGCAAGGGCAAGTCGGGCATATTCTTCTGGTGCACTTTGGTATTCGGATTGTTGCAAATCGTTACCATGCTTCTCATCTGGCCCTATGGCATCAGAACCATGGTGATAGTTTATGCCATACTGAACGTGGTATGGATATTTGTTTGGCATTTTTTCACCTGGCGTCTCACCGGTTACCGCCTTACCCTCTTCCTCAAAGACACCCTCCCCTTTGCTTTGGCAGCTGCCGGCGTAATGGGCATAACCTATTGGGCAACGTCTGGTATTGATAACCTGTGGGCATTGTTGTTCAGCAGAATAGGTATGGCCGTGGTGCTCTATTATGTTGTGATGAAAGTGGCTCGTGCGAAAATATTGGACGAATGCCAATCCTTCGTTTTATCAAAACTCAAGCGTAGGTAAGCCATGAAGATACTTGTTATTATCGTTTCGTATAACTTTTTGCCATGGATAGACCGCTGCTTAGGGTCTTTGCGCAAGCTGGACGAACCAGCAGATGTCATGGTGATCGACAATCATTCGCAGGACGACACGGTAAGTACAATCAAAAAGCACTATCCTGAGATACGCCTCCTGGAAAACACAGAGAACCTTGGCTTTGGCAGAGCCAACAACATAGGTATAAGCTATGCCGCGAAAGAGGGATACGAAGGTGTGTTGCTGCTCAATCAGGATGCTTGGATAGACCATAACACCTTAACAGAGCTTGTCAATACAGCCCGACGCCATGCCGACCTTGGCATCTTGTCGCCCATACATCTCACAGGAAACGGAGACCGAATCGAACATGGTTTTGCAGATTACAGCGGACTGACGACCCTCGATAATCTCCCTTCCGAAGAAGTTGCGGAGGTCGATTTCATCAACGCAGCAATCTGGTATGTGCCCATGAGGGCACTGAGGGCGGTGGGAGGCTTTGCCCCATTGTTTTATCATTATGGCGAAGACAAGGATTTGGCTAATCGAATGAGATATCATAGATGGAAAATTGGGTATTTGCCCAAGGTCTTCGGCTGTCACGACCGTGAGTTCAGGGCAGAGACCCGAAAGCGTTTCCTTCATTCCGAATATGTGTACCACCTGACAGAATATGCCAACATCAACTATGGTTTGGGCCAAGCCTTTGCCATGGGCGTGCTGGCTGTCTTCAAGAAAACAGCATTGTCCGTGATACGGGCAAAGTGGAATGATGCCACGGCCTATCTTTACATGGCTGGCCGGCTGCTGTGCAATACCCGTGAGGTGGTGCGTACACGGCAGATGTCCAAACACGTTGATTTAAACCATTATTTATGAAAGACCTTGCCCCCATACTCTTGTTTGCCTACAACCGTCCAAAACATGTGGAACGAGCCATAGCATCCCTGCTGCGCAATGAGGAGGTGGCAGCGTCCGACCTCTATGTTTTTTCAGATGCAGCCAAGACCGCGGAAGATGTGGAAGCCGTGGCAAGGGTGAGAAAAGTAATAAGCGGCATACAGGGATTCGGAAGTGTGCACGTTGTCGAGCGGGAGGAAAACCTGGGACTGGCACGTAGCATTATCGAGGGTGTAACGAGCATTGTCAATCGGTATGGACGCGTCATCGTACTCGAAGACGACTTAGTGGTGTCGCCCTACTTCCTCCGCTTTATGAACGATGCGTTGGAAACCTACAAGGACGAATCCCGGGTGGGGCATATTCAAGCGTGCGATTTCGTTCGGTCGCCTGCGTTGCCAGACACCTTTCTGATAAAATGGACCGGCAGTTGGGGGTGGGCAACCTGGCAAAGGGCATGGAAATTGTTTAATCCTGACGGGCAGGAGCTGCTCGACCGACTGTGTGAACAGAAACTCACTAAGCAGTTCGATTTCAACGGAAAATACGGATTCACCCGCATGTTGCGACAACAAACACAGGGGAAAAACAATTCGTGGGCTATCCGGTGGAACGCGTCGTTATTCCTGGCAGATGTACTCTCGCTGAACGTTGGCCGTTCTTTGGTCTCGAACGAGGGGCTCGATGGGTCGGGAACCCATTCGGTTTCGTTAGATCCTTACCGTTCGGTGCTGAGCATGAGTCCCATTGAGGTACACCCTATCAGCCCTGTTGTGGAAAACATGGAAGCCCGGAGGGCATACGAACGATACTACGGGCGCACCAATTCCAAATGGGCCAAAGCCAAAAGGAGAGTGCTGCGAATCTTCAAGACTCTGTTGTCACGATGCCGTTAGGACTTCACCGGCACCGCCATTCGATATGCAATCCTTGATGACCAACCCCATGTCGTCAGGACAAACCTTGCCAAACTACTGATTGATAAACTGCTGCGAATGGCACAAACTCCGTATCGTATGATAACGACAACCCCGCGTATCTATGGGAGAAAATCTCATAGTATTGGCCAATACAGCATTTGATATGTCAAATATGATTATCGTTTTTCGGGTAGTCGTTTCAGGGACATCCAGAGAAAAACGCGCCATGTTTCAGCCAATATTTTCGGTTGGGAAAACGTAAATGTTTTGAAACTATTGTAATTGCTATTCCATCGCCCTGCGTTTTGATGTTAATGATGAGGCGAATGAGCCTTGATCATGGTGCGTTCAGGGCTTCATCGTTCTGCCATTTGATAGCCATCGCCACATGACAAAATGGGGATCGCAAGGAGGTTTTTGTTAAACGCTTGATTACTAAGCAACTATAAACTGCTGCAAATTTCGCGAATTTCGAACCGAAGTTTTTGTATTTCAAAATTCGCCAAGCACGGAAGGGTGTTTGTCAAGAAAAATAGGGGCGCCCAACACTTGGGACTTGCAAAAACAAGAATTATAGCAAATGGTTGGCAATGAGCCATGTGTGACGGATAAACATCCACGAGCCCAGCAACAACAGAGTTGCCTCGGTGCATAAGGTGGCCTTGGGAGGCAGCGACTTCAGCAGCCAGCCTATGGATATGGGGACGATAAACAACCAGCCGGAAGCCATGATATAAACCTCGTTGACGGCGAAGCCCAGCACCAAATGAATCATGATGTCGACCGCAAACCATGCCAGCAACATCTGCATGAGCCTTTGCTTTCGGCCATGCCATACGCCTAAGACAAACCCCACAAAGAGTGTTCCCAATATCGCATAAGGCCACCACGACCGATAATGCACAAAAACGGGGCGGGTGCAGAGCACGTCTTCGAGCGCATGGTCGCGGTGAAGCAGTATCGATTCGCCCCAGAAATTCTCTACAATGGTGGGAATGCGGGGTGTCGATTTATCGATGAGCTTTAAGAGTTTGGAGTCTCCAGCACGTTGCATGTCGTGCGTGCTGACCCATTCCATACGCTCGGCCTCCAGCTGCTTTTCCTTTGCGGTGGCCTTTTTAGCCCTTATCATTCCAAGTTTTTCAGTAACCTTGTCCTGCGGAACCTCAAAGATATGATACTGACATTGCCGGATGCCTGATAACACCGTGAGCGGAAGGATAATCCCCAGGAGCATGAACTTGGGCTTGAAAAGCTTCTTGCCATTGACAAACAGGAAAGCGATGACAGACTTCAGCCCATTGGACGTTGCCACGCCCGACGTGAAAAACAACAGCAGTGTGCTTTGCCACCACTTCAACAACCTGTTGTCCTTCATCCGTTTGCCACATATATAGATAGTCATCGTGAGCAACATCATGGAGATGATGAAGTGGTCGGGCACCATGCAGGGTATCATGACATGGCCAAACGAGAACA